>JAZORL010000081.1:0-25032 GCA_045656625.1 Candidatus Scatosoma sp.
AAATGGTGCAACGAAAACGGCGTAGAATACTTCTCCGTTGCAAGTGGTGGTGGTACGGGTAGAACGCTTCACCCTGACAATATGGCAGCAGGTCCTGCTTCCTATGGTATGACCGATACTATGGGTAGAATGCACTCCGACGCGCAATTCGCTGGTTCGTCTTCCGTTCCTGCTCACGTAGAAATGATGGGCTTGATCGGTGCTGGTAACAACCCCATGGTTGGTATGACGGTTGCTTGCGCAGTTGCTATCGAAGAAGCTATGAAAGCGTAAACACTAAAGAAATAAAAAAGCTTGCGTAGAGATACGCAAGCTTTTTTTTGATATAAGGTTGGATTAGGTGAGCGGTTTTCCGCATTCCGAACAGAATTTACTGTTAGCGGGATTAACTTTTCCGCATTCGCAAGTGACGTTTGTTTCATTAGTTGCGGTTGTAAATTCATTGACGATGGGCGTTGTTGCTTGTTGTAATTCTTTGATTTTAGGCAAAATGCTTTCAAAATATTCAGTGGTAATTTTGCGTCTAAGGCTGTGCATTAACAGTATACCACCAATGGAAGTCAAAGGGATTCCGATAAACGATAACCAAAAGAGTTTAAGGAAATCATCTTCGCCAAGATTCGCAAAAAAATGAGTAAATCCAATGATTGTCAGTGTGAGTCCTATAACAATAAGTATACAACCAATAATTTTAAATTTAGTTTGTTTTTTTTCTTGATTAGACATATAATTACTCCATTTATTAAGTTAATGGCAAAATTATAACATAAAAGTGGAAGTATGTCAATAAGCTACTCAAAATTTACCGCCGTCAAATAGTAAAAATGGGCATTATCCTTAAAATTAGTTGACTCCATATAAAATATTTGCTATAATAATCAAGAAGAAAGCGAATAATGGAGGCGTAGCTCAGTTGGTTAGAGCGCTACCTTGACATGGTAGAGGTCGGAGGTTCGAGCCCTCTCGCGTCCACCAAAGAAAACAGCACCCTCTTGGGGTGCTGTTTTCTTTGGTTGTATGAGAAATACGAGAAAGTCCGTTCGGGGGTTCGCGCGAGTAGCCGCAAGGCTACGACACTTTGGCGTTTACGCCAAAACCCTCTCGCGTTAGGGTGCTGTTTTCTTTGGTGGTATGGGAAACACGAGAAAGTCCGTTCGGAGGTTCGCGCGAGTAGCCGCAAGGCTGCGACACTTTGGCGTTTACGCCAAAACCCTCTCGCGTTAGGGTGCTGTTTTCTTTGGTTGTATGGGAAATACTGCTTCAATATATTGTTTATTTCACGTGAAACAAAATAGTGGGTTAAAAAGCTCTCCGCTTAAATGCGGAGATCTTTTTTTATTAGTTATTATTTTTCGCTGCTTTCAGAGAAAAAGCGTAGTAGAAAGCCGTAAAGAACAAAATATTGAAAAGATATCCAACGGGGATTACCACGTAGGAAAGAAGCTCGGGGGTAAGGGAGAGCTGTGCTTTCATATACACTGCAATCATAGTCACAATAATTACTGCTATTACAAATATCACGGCAGCGGTGACCACGTAAGTGGCATGTTTTTTACGCTTTGCATTCGACTTGTAGCCACACGCATAAAGGATTGCGCATATGATGAAGGTTGCAAAACCGCCGGCAAAGCAGAGGGCGGGATACAAACCCGACACGCCGAGATAATCTTTCATGAAAAAGACTGCAAGGCTTTCAAAAATTGCAATACAGAAGATAATGAAGGCGGTCTTGAAAAGGGTAAGACCTACGTTATAACGCCCTGTTTTTGTTTGCGCATTCGTGTTTTCCGTTATAGGCTCTTGTTGTGGTATATTCGTGGGATAACCGCGCATACCGCCCGCAACGTTTAATCGAATGCCGTCTGCCTGAGCGCGTTGATTCAAATCGTTAGGTTGCTGCATATAGCCGTAAGGATTTGAATAACCGTAAGGGGGATTAGGCTGATAAGGATTAGCCGTACGTGCATTTAATTCACGGTATTGCTCGTTTAATGCGGCTTCGCGCTGATTAAGCTCGGTAATTCGTGCTTGTAAGGTAGTCGCATCATCCAAAGATTTTCTTTGTGCATCCATGCGTTCCTTGTCGGAAGCTTCTTTTTCAGCGGCAAACTTTGCCTTTTCTTCTTCAAATGCTGCAAGTTTTTTATCCAATTCTTTGGACTGCTCGTCGTATTGCTGTTGATTTTTTTGAAGAATTTGACGTTCGTTTTCAAATTTTTCCAAGTTTTCGTTGAAGAGCTTGACTTGCGCATTGTAAGAGGAAAGCTTATCAGCAAAATCAAATTGTTGCGCAGCAAGGGCATTTTTGCGTGCGATAAATTCAAGCTGCTGCTGATTATAAATGGTCTGTCTTGCGGAAAGCTCCTTTTGCTGTTGTTGCAAGGTTGCAAGGTCTTCTTGCAACTTATAGGTATTTCTTTGCAATTCGCTTTCACGAATTTGTAAATCATCAAGCTGTTGCTGATTTTCTTCGGTGGTGAGGGAAGCTTCGGATTGTTTGTTTTCTAAGGCACGCTGTTTTTCTTCAATGGTGTACGCCTGTTGTGTAAGCTCATAAGTCTTTTTATCCAAACTGTCCCTCTCAGCCTGAAGGGCAACTTTCAGGGCGTTGAATTCTTCACGTTCCGCTTCAAGCTTTGCACGTTCTTGTTCAAGGGATTCATTATCCGCACGGAGAGTATTGCGTTCAACTTCCAAAATTTGGAGTTGATTTTGTAATTCGTTGCGTTCCGCGTCCAAGCTTTCCATTGAAGTGCTCAAATTTTGCGAATTTTGCATTTCTTCGGTGAGGGATTGGAGTTGTGCATCTCGCTCGTCAATCAAACGTTTTAATTCTTCGATACTCTTATTTTGTTCCTCGAACTCACGTTTTTCGGTTTCAAGTTTTGCGCGTTGAGTTTCAATTTGCGCTTGTTGCGCTTGAAGTTCCAATGTGCGGTTATAATACTCCGTCGATTTTCCTTCGTTTTCCGCCTTTAAAAAGGCGATTGTATTTTCTTGCGCGTTGATTGCCGTATTCAAGGCGGTAATCGTGGCTTTTTTATCCTCTAAATCCGCTTGTATAGCGGCAAGATCCGCTTTTGCGGCGTTGAGTTCGTCGTTGTTTACCGATTGAGCGGAAAGAGCGTCGATTTGCTCGTTTAATTGTTTGTTTTCCAATTCCAAAACGGCATTTTTTTGACGGAAGGAAACAAGCTCGTTTTTCGTGTCGATAAGACTTTCGTCAAAGGCAGCCTTTTGCTTTTCCAAAAGGGACTTCAATTCTTCGATTTCGGCATTTTTTCTTTCTAATTCCGCTTTGGCGTTGCCGAGTTCTCGTTCCTTTTCTTCCAAAATCAAAGCTTTTGCATCAATTTCACCTTGTTTCTCGCTAATCGCTTGTTCCTTTTCTTCTAATTCACGTGCTTGTATGTTGATACGTTCACGCAATTCGTTGAAATCTTCTTTTTGCGAAGAGAGGGAGGCGCTTTGCGTGGAGAGGAGAGAACGTTCGCGTTGTAATTCATTGCGAAGATTATTGAGCGCCTTTTTTTCTTCGTCGATCGCTTGTTCGCGGGCAGCAAGGGCTCGTTTTAATTCCGTTAACTCATTTTGCTTGTCCGTGATAAAGGAAAAGTCGTAATGGGCATTCCCGTCGGAAATTAAGCTATCAATAATCGTTCTTGAATATTCCCATTCGGAAAGATTTTGTTCGGTGATTTGTCGACCTAAATCGGTCAAAGAGAAATATTTTCTTCTACCGCCAAAAGATTCTTCCCCATAATACGACGTCACGTATTTTAAGGATTCCAAACGCTTCAAAGCGCTATAAAGAGTGGGCTGTTTCAGGGAATACATGCCGCCGCTTTTCTTTTCGATTTCATTGATAATATCGTAGCCGTATTTATCTCCGTCGTAAAGAGTGCGCAAGATGATTGTGTTGATGTGACCACGGATAAGGTCGGCGCTGATTCCAAGGTTTTGTTCTTCACCGCCGGTCAAACTACCGTTTTCCATTACGTTATCTCTTTCGTCCATAATTGCTCCTATCAATTTGCCTGACATAGTAGTGCTATGCCTGATATAAAGTAAAGAGTAAAAATCATTGAATCCCTTGAAAAATAAAGGAATTCAGTTGATTTATATTTTATATATAGTATTATATCACAAATAACTGCACCTGTCAATATATTCCACCAAATTAATGACAAAAAAACCGAAAAAACGTTCTTTTTTCACGGCATCACCGTTGACATTTTTTCCCAAAAGGTATATAATAAAGTTATGATGAAAGTATATGAACATAGTAGAGAATTTAACGTAAAATATTGTGACGTGGATTTCAAGGACGAGCTCAAAGTTTCCTCGGTGCTTGCCTATTTGGAAGAGGTGGCGTGTTCGAGTGCGGATGAGCTTGGTTTTGGCTACGCCTACGTCAAACCGCGCGGCTATGCTTTTATGGTCACGAATATTTGTTGCGAATTTATCACGCCGATCGCGCTTGGTGAAAATATCATTGTGAAAACGTGGCCCTTGCCGCCGTCCCATGTAATTTTTGGTCGTGAATATCGAATTTGTGCAGAAACGGGGGAAGTGCGTTTGAATGCGAGTTCCCGTTGGTGCTTGATTGATTTCGCGACGGGAAAGCTCTTGCCCTCGAAAACGATTGAGAATCAGGATTATTCCACCTATAACACGGAAAAGGTGTTCGAGAGCGTAAAATGGAAAATTCCGAGTTTTGCGGTGGAAGAGGGTGAGTTAAAGTTTACGCTTACGATTGCAAATTCCGAGTACGATCACAATATGCACGTGAACAATACTCGTTATGCGGACTATTGCTTAAATTGCTTTTCGATTGCCGAGCTTGCGGAAAAGAAATTGAAGGGCTTTTCCATTTCCTATATAAAGCAATGCAAGGAAGGGGAAACGTTAAGATTTTACCGAAAAGAAGGGGAAAACGGCGAGTATTTCGTGCAGGGCTTTAATGAGTCGGATGAAGTAGTCGTGCAATCGAAGATAACTTTTGAAGAATAAGAGTGGAATTACTATGAGAAAAAATGCAATCAATCGAGAACTTCGTGAAATTCCGGGTGGCGTTTGTGCGCCGTCCGGTTTTAAGGTGAACGCAATTTCTTGCGGAATACGTCCAAACGGTGGGCTTGATCTCGGCTTGATTGCGACCGATCGCCGTTGTTCGGCTGCGGGTGTGTATTCGACTGCAAGCATGCAAGGGGAACCTGTGCTTGTCACGAAAAAACACTTAAAGCGTGGTTATGCAAGCGCAATTATAGCAAACGGCGGAATTGCAAACGTTTACGTGGATGGGAAAGGTACGCGCACGGATCGTATGTGCCATGCGTTGGACATGGCAGGACTTTTTTCAGCAAACGAGGTGATTGTTGCCTCTACTGGCGAAATCGGGAAACGCTTGGATTTTTCTTTGATAGAAAGTCAATTAAAACCGCTTGCAAAAGGCTTAGAGTGCTCGGAAGAAAAAGGGGTGCTTTTTGCGCAAGCAATCTCATCGGACGATAGCAAGGCTTATCAATTTTCTTATGGGTTTGATTTGGGGGATATTCCCTGCAAAATAGGCGGTATTTATAAAGGGGATTTGCACGTTGCGCCTAATATGGCGACTACACTCGTGTTTTTAACAACGGACGTAAATATCACGAGCGAAATGTTGCAAAAAGCCTTGTCGGCGGAAACGCGTGAGACCTTGAATATGTTGGACTTGGACGGTGCGCCCTCTCCAAACGATATGGCGTGTATAATGGCGAACGGAAGGGCGGGGAATTATATCATTTCTTGCGCAGATACGGAATATTCCAAGTTCTGTTTCGTTTTGCGCAGCGTGCTTTTGAAAATTTGCAATAAAATCATTCGTGCGGATAGTGAGAAAAGACCATTTGTTTGTAAGGTTCGAGGGGTAAAGTCTAAGCAAATAGCTCGTGCGGTTGCAAAAAAAGTGATTGCCTCGGAAGCATTAAAAGTAGGCCTGCAAAAAGGGGCGGTAGACGTCAAGGCGGTTTTGTATGCCGTTTTAGATTTCACGCCGTCGGTAGATTTGAATAACGTTAGCGTGCAAATGCATACGCCCGAAAATTCGATTGCAATTTTTGAAAAAGGAATATACTTGTCCATAGAGAAAGAGAGGCTTGCGCCGTTTTTGCAAAGTGAAAGTATTTGCTTGGACGTCAATTTACATATGGGGAACTACTCTGCGACGGCATTTGGCGCGGTAAAATAATAATATTTTCTTTTTTCTTAGAAAAAAGGGCGTTTGAAGTCTTGACAAGCTATCTCGCGCGTGCTATAATATATGTCAATGAATAGGTGAATATATGCGCTACGAAAACGGATTGTTTAATTTCATTGAAGGCAAGCGCCACGACCAAGATCTTAACGGTTTGATCGGGGCTTACCTTTCTTTTTCCGTTTTTTCGAATAGTGTTTTTATTGATAGGGACTGATTTTCGTAATCAGTCTTTCTTTTTATACTTTAAGAAAATTTTGAAATCCAAAAAAGGAGTTCGTTTATGAATAAGAAAAAGGTTTATTTGACTTTGCAGAACGGCACTGTCTTCCAAGGCTATTCCTTTGGTGCAAAGGGTGACGTTTGCGGAGAGCTTGTTTTCACAACGGGTACGGTCGGGTATATTGAAACGTTGACGGATTCTTGTAATCAAGGTCAAATTGTCGTACAAACGTTTCCGCTTATCGGCAACTACGGTATGATTTATTCGGACGTTGAAAACAAGAAAGCAAGCGTTTCCGCTTACGTAGTGCGTGAAATTTGTGATAATCCTTCTAATTTCCGTATGGATGGGGATTTGGAAACCTATTTGAAGGAACAAAACGTTGTCGGCGTTTACGGCGTAGATACTCGTCAACTCACAAAAATCCTTCGAGAAGAAGGTACGATGAACGCACGGATTACTTCCAAGCCCTTGAAGACGGATGAAATTCAAGCGCTTGCAAGCTATAAACCGCAAACGAACTTGGAGAAAAGCAAAAAGGGCTTTTATCAAGCGGAAAACGCAAAAGGCACGCTTGCGCTTTGGGAATTTGGCTCGAAGAGAAGTACCATTGAAAAGCTCCTCGCTTTTGGTTATAACGTAATGACCTTGCCATTCGATGCAACGGCGGAAGAAATTTTGGCGACGGGCGCACATGGTATCGTCCTTTCCGAAGGGGCGGGGAATCCAAATGATTTCACTTCAATCGTTGCGGAAGTCAAGAAAGTCTTGGGCGAAAAACCTGTTTTGGGCTTGGGGCTTGGGCATCAACTTGTTGCCTTGGCGCTTGGCGCAAAGGTGAAAAAACATAAATATGGGCATCGCGGTAGCAATCAACCCGTCAAATGTATTGCCGACGGAAAGGTGTATATTTCTACGCAAAATCACGGCTACGTTGTTATGAACGACACGGTGCAAGAAGGAGTTGTGAGCTTTATCAACGTAAACGACGGTTCTTGCGAAGGGATTGAGTACGAAGCGTTGAAAGCCATTACGGTGCAGTTCACGCCCGATTGCTGTGAAATTGGGAATGATGAAAATCCGATTTATGCGAAATTCTTTGCGATGATGGAAAAGGAGAAAGAAAATGCCTAAAAGAAGTGATATTAAAAAGGTACTTGTAATTGGGTCTGGTCCTATCGTTATCGGTCAAGCTGCGGAATTTGACTACGCAGGCGCACAAGCGTGCCGTGTGTTAAAAAGCGAAGGGATTAACGTTGTGCTTTGCAACTCCAACCCTGCAACCATTATGACGGATAAAGCGCTTGCAGACGAAATCTATCTCGAGCCTTTGACGGAAGAATCCCTCAAACGTATTATTATCAAGGAAAAGCCGGATAGTTTGCTTGCGTCTTTGGGTGGGCAAACAGGTCTTACGATGGGCTGTAAGCTTGCGAAATCGGGCTTTTTAGACGAACACGGCGTAAAGCTTATCGGCACGAAATTGGACGCAATCGATCGTTCGGAAGATAGAGAACTTTTCAAGGAAACGATGGAAAAAATTCAGCAGCCCTGCGTTCCGTCCGATATTGCATATACGGTGGACGAGTGCGTAGCGATTGCCAATAAACTCGGTTATCCTGTAATCATTCGTCCTGCTTATACGCTTGGCGGTGCAGGTGGCGGTGTAGCTTACAACGAAGCAGAACTTCGCTTGATTTCACACAACGGCTTGATGCTTTCCCCGATTACGCAGGTTCTTATTGAAAAATATATTGCAGGTTGGAAGGAAATTGAATTTGAAGTTATCCGTGATAGAAACGGAAACTGCTTGACAGTTTGCTCTATGGAAAACGTTGACCCTGTTGGTATTCACACGGGCGACTCCATCGTTGTTGCGCCTGCGGTGACTCTTTCCACGAAAGAATATACGATGCTCCGCACGGCTGCGCTTTCGATCATTACGGAGCTTGGGATTGAAGGGGGCTGTAACGTACAGTTTGCTTTGAATCCAGATTCCTTTGAATATTCGGTAATCGAAGTAAATCCCCGTGTAAGCCGTTCCTCGGCGCTTGCATCGAAGGCGACTGGTTTCCCGATAGCGAAAGTCACCTCAAAAATTGCGCTTGGTTATACGCTTGACGAAATCGTCAACGACGTGACCGGGCAAACGTACGCTTGCTTTGAGCCGACTATCGACTATTTGGTTGTTAAAATGCCCAAGTGGCCGTTCGATAAATTTTTGTATGCAAAGCGTGAGCTGGGCACGAGAATGAAGGCGACGGGGGAAGTAATGTCCATCGGTACGTCGTTCGAAATGGCGATGATGAAAGCGGTGCGCGGCGCGGAAATTTCCTGCACGACATTCAATTATAAGAAGTTCTTGAACTCGACGAAAGAAGAGCTCCTTGCCAAGCTTCCCGAAAAGACGGACGAACGCATTTTTGTTGTTTATGCGGCTTTGAAACGAGGCGTAAGCGTAGACGAAGTGTTTGAAATCACCAAGATTGACAGATGGTTTTTGAATAAATTCAAAAACCTTATCGCATACGAAGAAGCGCTTAAAACGGAAAAATTGACGAGAGCGCTTTATGAGGAAGGGAAACGTCTTGGGTATTTGGATAAAGATATCGAAGCATTTAGCGGACAAAAGATTCCGTATAGAAAGAAAGTGGCGTATAAAATGGTGGACACCTGTGCGGGTGAATTCCCTGCCAAAACGCCGTATTTCTATTCCACCTTCGATCCCCACGAACACGATGAAGCAAAGCCGTTCGTAGGAAAAGATGGTAAGAAACGCATTGTTGTTATCGGCTCGGGTCCGATTCGTATCGGGCAGGGTATTGAGTTCGACTATTCGTCCGTACATTGTGTTTGGACGTTAAAAGAACTCGGCTATGAAGTGGTTATCATCAATAACAACCCTGAAACGGTTTCTACGGACTTTGATACGGCGGATCGACTCTATTTCGAACCTTTGACGCCCGAAGACGTACAGCACGTTTTAGACGTAGAAAAGCCTTATGGTGTTATCATTACGTTTGGCGGTCAAACGGCAATTAATCTTTGCGCATATTTCGATACGCACGGAATCAAGATTCTTGGTACGAGTGCGGACAGCGTAGATAGAGCGGAAGACAGAGAGCGTTTTGAAGCGCTTTTGGAAAAATATTCCATTCCTCGCCCGAAAGCATTGACGGTTATGACGAAAGAAGAAGCGTTGGCGGCGGCGGAGAAATTGGAATATCCCGTATTGCTCCGTCCTTCGTACGTAATCGGCGGGCAAAATATGACGATTGCATTTACGCAAGAAGACGTTTGCCGTTATATGGACGTTATTTTGGCGCAAAAGATTGAAAACCCTGTGCTTTGCGATAAATATTTGATGGGTACGGAGTTGGAAGTAGACGCCATTTCGGACGGTAAGGACGTGCTTATCCCCGGTATTATGCAGCATATTGAACGTACGGGTATTCACTCGGGCGACTCGATTGCCGTATATCCGCCTTACAATCTTGACGATGCAATGCTCGAAAGAATTATCGAGGTTTCCACGCAGCTTGCGTTGGAATTGAAGACGAAGGGCTTGATCAATATTCAATATTTGATTTATCGTGGACAGCTTTACGTTATCGAGGTAAACCCTCGTGCATCGCGTACCGTACCGTATATTTCCAAGGTTACGGGTGTGCCGATGGTAGAGCTTGCAACGAAGATTATCACGGGTGCGAAGCTTAAAAAGCTTGGCTACGGCACGGGTTTGTATCCCGATTCGCCGTACGTTGCGGTAAAAGTGCCCGTATTCAGCTTTGAAAAACTCAACGACGTAAACTCGCAGCTCGGTCCTCAAATGAAATCGACGGGCGAGGTACTCGGTATCGGTAAAACGATGGAAGAAGCAATGTTTAAGGGCTTGGTTTCCGCAGGCTTTAAGATGTGCCATCCTTCCGAAAGACGCCCCGTTGGCGTGTATATGACGGTAAACGACCAGGACAAGCTCGACGTTTTGACGATTGCGAAGAAGTTTGGCGATCTTGGGTGTAGAATGTACGCGACGAAGGGAACGGCGCAGGTTATCAACGATTTGGGCATTGATTGTGAAGTGGTGGATAGACTTTCCGCAACGGATACCGTTATCAAGCTCATGGACGAAGGGAAGATTGACTACGTAGTATATACAGGCAAGACGGATATGGAATCGATTAACGACTTCATTCGCCTGCATCACCATGCGATTTTGCTTGGCATCACGGTGTTGACGTCGCTTGACACGGCAAATGCGCTTGCGGATATTATTGCAAGCCGTTTTACCGAGGATAATACCGAGCTTGTAGATATCAATGCTTTGAGATCGGAAAAATTGAAGCTGAGCTTTACGAAAATGCAGTCTTGCGGCAACGATTATATCTTCTTTGATAACCGTGACGGCAAAATCACTTGTCCCGAATCGATCGCGGTCAACTACGTATCGCAGCATTACGGTATTGGTGGCGATGGGATCGTATTGATTGAAAATTCCGACGTTGCGGATGCGAAGATTCGTATTTTCAATAAGAACGGCAAGGAAGCGCCCACGGGCGGTAATGCAATTCGTTGTGCTGCAAAGTATCTCTACGAAAAGGGCATTGTTCGTAAAAACGATTTGAAGATTGAGATGCTTTCGGGCGTTTACGACGTGAAAGCGTATTCGTTTAGCGGTAAGGTGAATTCGGCAAGCGTAAACTTGGGGAAAGTGGAGCTTGCAGGCAAAAAGATTCCGAGCGTATGGAACGAAAAGCAAATCGTTGGCAAAAACGTAAATATCGGCGGTGTTGATTACGCAATCACGCTTGTAAACGTTGGTAACCCTCATTGTGTAGTGTTTACTGAAAAGGTAGACGCTATCGACGTTAAGAAGCTGGGCCCCGAATTTGAAAACTGTGAATACTTCCCGCAAGGCATTAATACGGAGTTTATCCGAGTTGTCAATAAAGTGACGATTAAAATGCGTGTGTGGGAGCGTGGCAGCGGTGAAACGTGGGCATGTGGTACGGGTGCTTGTGCTGCGGTTGTAGCGGCCGTTCTTGGCGGCTATTGCGAAAAGGACACCAACGTGACGGTGAAGCTGCGCGGTGGCGATTTGACGGTAAACTATCATTCTAACGGTGAAGTGGAATTGATGGGTAGCGTAAAGACCGTTTACGAAGGCGCATTTGAAATTTAAGGATAGGAAGAACGATAAATGGATGTTTTTTACGAAGAAAGTTCGATTTCGAGTGATATCACAAAAGGCTCGAAAAAGTATATAATTTTGAATGTATTTTCAATTATTTTCTTGGTGTTGGGTGTATTTTCACTGATATTATTGTTAACTACGCCAATAAATCTTCTTATTTTGGGGATTTTGCAATCGCTTATGTTTTTTGGCTTTTGGTTTCTTTTCCGTAAGTGGAAAATGCGCTATAACTTAAGCTACGATTATGCTTTCGTATCAGGTGAATTGCGTATTGCAAAGGTCTTTAACGTCAATAAAAGAAAGCTTTTGACTCGTTTTGATTGCGAAGAAATTATTCAAGTAGGTGACGTTGATAATCCCTCTTACGATCGTTTTGCGGCAGATCCTACGATAAAGGTTGTGCTTTGTACGTCGAATTTCGAGCCGGCACAAGGCAAGTTCTTTATGTATATTCTTGCAAATAACGAAGGTAGAAAGCTGTATGTGTTGGAATGTAGAGAAGAACTGCTCGTCAATATTTTGAAATTTGCAAAGCGCGGCGTTTTGGAAAGCGACTACGTCATGCAAGAAAAGAAACAAAAAAGCGTATAACGTATGATTTATTTGGATAATGCAGCAACGACAAAGCCTTGTGCTTTGGCGTTTGAGCAAGCAAAAGAGTATGTGACGGAAAAGTTTTATAATCCTTCGGCGATGTATAAAGAAGGATTTGCAATGCAGAGCGAGCTAAAAAAAGCGCGCTCCGTTTTGCTTTCCAAGATTGCAGATGAATTAGCTTTTGAATTGATTTTTACTTCTTGCGGCACGGAATCGGATAACCAAGCAATTTTTTCCTTTGCAAGGCGTGGCAACGCCGTGACGACGGCAGGTGAGCATTCGGCGGTATCCGCGCCGTTTGCCGAGCTGAAAAATAGAGGCGTTTGCGAGCCGAGGATTGCACCGCTTGAAAAAGACGGGCGTGTGAACGTTCAAAAATTGCTTGATTTAGTCGATGAAAAAACGAGCTTTGTGTCAGTAATGCACGTCAATAACGAAATGGGTGCGATTAACGATATCAATCAAATCGCCAAGCTTGTAAAACAAAAAAATCCACGAGTTATTTTCCATAGCGATGGCGTACAGGCATACGGAAAAATTCCATTTAGACTCGCCAAAGAAGTAGATTTATATTCAATCAGCGCGCATAAAATCGGCGGATTGAAGGGTGTTGGGGCTTTGATTAAACGCAAGTCGCTTGTTTTGCCTGCTTATATCATTGGCGGTGGACAGGAAGCTGGTAGGCGAAGCGGTACGGAAAACACTTTTGGAATAATGCAATTTGTTTTTGCGGCGGAAAATAAATTCCAAACCTTAAAGGCGGATTATGAGCGCTTGACGGAATATCGTGAAACCCTTTGGAACGGCTTGGATAAGTCGATTTTTACAAGGATTTCCCCACAAGAGGGCACTCCGTATATTTTGACGGTATCGGCGGCAGGGCTTCGCGGTGAAATTTTGTTGCACATGGCCAATGATGCTGGCATAATTATCGGTACGGGATCGGCGTGTTCGTCGAATGCAAAATCTCGTTATAGCAAGATAGCGCTTGCGTGCGGGTATGATGAAAAGACGGCGGATGGGGTGCTGCGTATCAGTTTTTCCAAGGATACACAAAAGGAAGAAATTTTGAGAGCGATTGAGGTATTGAACGTGACTGCGTCCGATCTCAAAAATCGTATGAAATAAGGAATAAGAGATGAAAAGAGTAATTATTATTCGCTATGGCGAATTGTTTTTGAAAGGTAAAAATAGAGGCTTTTTCGAGGGTAAATTCGAGGCAAATTTGCAAAACGCACTCAAAGACGTGGAGCATAAATTTGTCAAACAAAGCGGCCGCTATTTGATTGAGAATTTTGCGGAAGAAGAAACGGAATATATCGTTGAAAAATTGAAGAAAGTATTCGGCTTGCATACGTTGAGCGTGGCTTACGAAACTTCGTCTGATTTGGAATCGATTTTTGAGGCGGCAAAGCCTTTGTTGAAGCCGAGCGGCACGTTCAAGGTGGAATCCCACCGTGGCGACAAGCGTTATCCGCTTACTTCCCCTGAAATTAGCCGTAAAATCGGCGGTATGATTTTGGATTACAGCAAGGGCAGTTTATCCGTTGACGTGCATAATCCTTCCTTTGCGATCCGTGTTGACATTCGTGAAAATGGAAAAGCGCTTGTATTCGGCGAGTTTATCGAGGGCGCAAACGGTATGCCTGTCGGTACGGCAGGAAAAGGTTTGCTTTTGCTTTCGGGCGGTATTGATAGTCCCGTAGCAGGGCACATGATGGCAAAGCGTGGTATGGTTGTCGAATGCTTGCATTTCCATAGCTATCCGTATACGAATATGCAAGCGAAAGAAAAGGTAGTGGACTTAGCTAAGATTTTATCTGAATATACGGTCGGCACGACACTTTATACGGTGAGCGTGACGCATATTCAAGAAGCAATCCATGAGAAATGTAAGCCCGAACTGATGATTACGCTTTTGCGTCGTTTTATGTACCGAATTGCGGAAAGACATTCCTTGCGTATCGGCGCACAATGCATTATTACGGGGGAAAGTCTTGGGCAAGTGGCGAGTCAAACGATTGAAGGGGTGACTTCGTCCAATTCAGTCGTGGAAAAATTGCCCGTACTTCGTCCTTTGATTGGTTTTGATAAGAATGAAATTATCGATCGTTCGGTGAAGATGGGGGCGTATGAAACGTCCATTTTGCCGTTTGAGGATTGCTGCACCGTATTCTTGCCCGATTTCCCTGCGACAAGACCGAAAATGAAAGATATTCTCTTTGAAGAAGGGAAACTTGACGTGGAAGGATTGATTGAAGAAGCTTTTGCCTCGATTGAAAAAATTGAAATCTAACGATAGGGATAGAGAAACGCCGTCCGCATTGTGCGGACGGCGTTTTAATATTCCCACCAATCTTCCTCGATAATTTTATCTTTATCAAGCGTATTTTGATTGCCCGTAGATATAATCGGGAGCTTTATAGAAACGCCTTTACGTTCCTTATAGATAGGGGTGATAACGTATTCATAACGCTTATTATTTTCGATTTTGTCGTCTAAAAAATCTTCTATAAAATCCCCCTCATAAAGGGTAGTATGCGTCGCATAATCATACCGTTCAATTCGATATTGATAATAGCTTGGCGACCTATTATCAAAGTGGATCCGTACGCCCTTTTCCGTCAATGAAATTGTCGGCGTGATAATTTGCGGATTTGAGAAGGAAGTGCGTTTATTTAAAGGGATTGCGCTTGTTTTAAAAAGCTCGAAAAATTGATATTCCGCAGGTGCGCAATCGTCTGCTAATTGGATAGTATGCGTGTCATAATACGCCGTTTTATCAAGTGCGACTTTCTGCACGTTTTTGGGAATAGAGAAGTTAGGGATTTTTCTTTGCGCTTTATCGTATTCTTGCGCTAAAAGCTCGTTCAAGGTTAGTAAAAGATTGCAAGGCAAACCACCGCCTGTTGTATCGATAAAATGATTATCGGCATTCCCAAACCAAACGCCGATCGTATCATCTACGGTATAGGAAAGTGCATAGGCATCCGTATTTCCATTTTTCGTGCCGACCGTACCTGTTTTTGCGGCTATTTCAAAGGGAAGATTGCGTAGCTTTTTTGCTGTACCCTTTTGCGCAGTGCTTTTCAAAATATCCGTCATAAGATAAGCCGTGTCTTCTTGAAAAATTTTTATGGCTTTTGTTGGGCGTGTATATACTGTTTTTCCGTTAATTTTTAGTTTTTTAATGAAATTGCAGGTATATCTATTTCCGTAATTTGCAAAAGTGGAGTAGGCTTCCGTCAAATCCTGCAATGGAAAACCGTTTTTAATTCCGCCCAAAGCAAGTGCAAGTGTTTCATCTTCTTTGTCAATAGGCAACCCAAGTTGCTGTAAATAGGTAGCGGCATTGCTTGCTCCAAGTGTTTGTAAGGTCTTTACGGCGGGAACGTTTAAGCTTTTTTCAACGCATTCACGTGCGCTGACGTAGCCGTGAAATTTACCGTCGTAGTTTTCAGGCGCGTAACCACCGTAATTTACCTTTTCATCAAGAATAGGGGTTGCTGGGGAAAGAATATTTTCTTCAATGGCAGGAGCATAAACAGCGAGGGGTTTTAATAGTGACCCTGGCAAGCGTGCTGCATTTCCGATTGTTGAAAGACAAGCTTTGTAGCCGTGCGTGGCGTTATCAAGGATAAAAATGGACTTATCAAAGGAAGGATATTCGTTGCAAATTTTTTCTAATTCCGCTTGTAGGGTTGGGTTATAATCGGTATAAATCTCGATGTTTCCTCCAAGTTTAATACCAGCCGACTCGGCAATTTGTGTAAGCTCATTAAAGACGAAATGGGCATAATCTCCACCGTTCACAGCGTTATTGGGGGTAGGCAGGGGCGCGTTGAGTGCGTTTTTTAGTTCATTTTGATTAATTTTTCCGTTTTCTTTCATCACGTTCAAAACAACGGCTTTTCGTGCCTGACAGCGATCGGGATTTTTGAAAGGGGAATAATTATTGGGCGATTTTACAAGTCCTGCTAAAATTGCGGAGTCAGATAGGGAAAGCTCGGATGGATTTTTCCCGAAGTAAAAATTAGCCGCCGAGGTGATGCCAAAGCAGTTGTGTCCAAAATAAATGGTATTAAGGTATTTTTCCAAAATTTCGTCTTTGGTATAACGTTTTTCAAGCTGTTTGGTTAGTTTCCATTCGCGGAGCTTACGTTTTAGCGTTTTTTCATGCGTTAAATGGGTGTTCTTGATGAGCTGTTGCGAAATCGTGGACGCGCCTTCCTTAAAACCTCTTGCTTTTAGATTATGCAAAGTCGCGCGGACGATTCCCTTAAAATCAAAGCCTTTATGTCGATAAAAGCGTTTATCTTCGATGCTGATAAACGCTTGTTTTGTATGTTCAGGCAGATCTGTGATTTTGACCGTTTGCTTCAAGTGTGAGGCAACGTGCGGAACGGGGTTTAGATGTTCATCGTATAAAACAATGCATTTTTCGTTTAACAAAAGCTTTTCGGGGGCAAGGGAAACGTTTTTTGTCACCGCAAGATAGCATCCGAATAAGATTAAACCAACCGAAATGAGAGCAAGAAATAAAATTATAATAAGCTTTTTTATAAGTTTCATCGTGGTTAGTATTTGTTAAAAGAAAATTTTTATTGCAAAAAATAGTTTTTATAGTTGCGAAAACCCCTCAAAGGCTTGATAAACGCAAAAAAAAAGTGTATAATTAAAGAAAATTATTTTCTTTAAGAGTTTTACTATGTCGCAAAAATATTTTATTGTTACCTACGGTTGTCAAATGAACGTGCACGAATCGGAGAAGATTGCGGGCATTCTTCGCCGTATGGATTACGTGGAATCCGATAAGCTTGAAAATGCGGATATTATCGTGTTTAACACCTGCTGCATCCGTGAAAACGCGGAAAATCATGCGTTTGGCAATATCGGTGCGCTCAAAAAATTGAAAAAACAAAAGCCTGAGCTTTTGATTGCTGTTGGCGGCTGTATGACCCAGGAAAAAGGTAAGACGGAAGTTTTAAGAAAGAAGTTCCCGTTTATCGATATAATGTTCGGTACCTTGAATTTGGAAGAATTAGAAACTTTGATTAAGCGTAAAAAGTCGCAAAAGAAAAAGGTGATTGAAATTCGTGAAAAGGAAGGCGAAATCATAGAGTTTGAAGACGCTTATCGCACAAGCTATCCCAACGCTTGGGTAAATATCACTTACGGGTGCAATAATTTTTGTTCCTATTGTATTGTGCCGTACGTTCGCGGTAGAGAGCGCTCGAGAAAACCCGAATACATTTTGGCGGAAGTTGAAAAACTTGTGAAAGAGGGGTATAAAGAAATCACCTTGCTTGGTCAGAACGTCAATTCTTACGGCGTTGACGGCTCGACGGGGATGACCTTCGCCGAGTTGCTTGATAAAGTCGCTTCTATTGAGGGGAAGTTCCGTGTGCGTTTTATGACGAGCCATCCCAAGGATTTCAACGAGGACGTTGTCCGCGTTATGGCAAAGCATTCAAAAATTTGCAAGCTTGTGCATTTGCCCGTACAATCGGGTTCGAATCCCATTTTGCAAGCGATGAACCGTCGTTACACAAGGGAAAAGTATTTAGAAGGAATCAAAATGCTTCGTTCCTATTTCCCCGAAGCGGAAGTGACGACGGATATAATCGTTGGTTTCCCTGGCGAGACGGAAGAAGATTATTTGCAAACGGAAGCGCTTGTTAAGGAAGTGGATTTTGCTTCGGCGTTTACGTTTGTATATTCCAAGCGACAAGGCACGAAGGCTGCGGAAATGGAAAATCAAATTCCCGAGGACGTGCAAAAGGACCGTATTATGCGCCTTGTTGCGCTTGTGAATTCACTTACAAGAAAGAAATCGGAGAAATACGTAGGCAAAACGGTGGAAATCCTTTGCGAGGACTACGATGAAAAGAAAGGTCTGTATTTAGGCCGTGATGAATTTGGTCGAATGGGGTATTTTGCTTCGACAGAAAACAAAATCGGGGAATTCGTGCAATTAAAAGTGACGAAAGCTAATGGTATTTCGCTTTTTGGCGAAATTGATGGGTAAGAGAGGTAGTAAGATATGGCACTTTCACAAATGATGCAGCATTACGTTTCCGTAAAGGAAAAATATAAGGATTGTATCGTATTCTACCGTCTTGGTGTCTTTTACGAGATGTTTTTTGAAGATGCGGTAAAAGTATCAGGCATGTTAGAATTGACCCTTACGGGCAGGGATTGTGGACTTGCGGAGCGTGCGCCGATGTGTGGTATTCCGTACCATGCGGCGGACGTTTATATCGCTAAACTGGTTGCGCTTGGGGAAAAAGTCGCAATTTGCGATCAGCTTTCCGATCCGAAAGCGGCAGGGCGTGGACTTGTAGAACGGGACGTTGTACGGATTATTTCCGCAGGTACTGTCACGGAAGAAACGATGCTTGAAGAGGGGAAGAATAACTATCTTTCTTGTATTTTCAAAAATGGGGATTCGATTGCAGCGGCTTGGGTAGACATTACCACAGGCGAGTTTTTTGCGGAAGAATTTATCGGCGACGGCGGTGTGGAAGAAGTGCTTGGTAGGCTTGTCACCCTCTCGGTTGCAGAAGTTATTTGCAACGAGGAAATGATGCTTGCTTGCAAGAATGAAAAGGAGATCCGTCACGGTATTTTGCCTGCCTTTTCCATATACGTGCCTTGGGCGTTTAATGTGAAACACGCAGAAAAGAATCTTTTGGAACAGCTTGGAGCAACGTCGCTTGCTGCATATGGAATTGCGGCGAAAGAGGACGTCATTGCTGCGGCGGGTGCTTTAATTGAATATCTTCGTGAAACGCAAAAACGCGCGGTATCGGTGATTAGCGGTATTAAGCTTATCAACAAGGATAAATTCATGGTGTTAGACAGCAATGCCGTACGCAATTTAGAGCTTGTTCGCAATAACAGTGAAAACAAGAAATACGGTTCTCTTTTGTGGGTACTTGATAAGACGAAAACGGGTATGGGGGCAAGACTTCTCAATCGTATGTTGCTTTCGCCCTTACGTGATATTGCAGAAATAGAATATCGCCAAAACGGTGTAGAGGAATTTGTCAATTCTTCCGTTGTTCGTGTTGGGGTAAGCGAAATGCTCCGCGAAGTCAAAGACGTAGAGCGTCTTGCGGGGAAAATTTCCAATGGCAACTTTACCCCCAAAGACGCACTTGCAATGGCGGCTTCATTGCGCGCAATTCCGTCCATTAAGTTCCAGCTTGCAGGTTTTGGTTCTGCGGTTATCAACGATATCAATAATGGGCTTTTGGAAATGCGTGATATTTCCGATTTACTTTCGGCGGCGATTAACCCCGAAGCACCTGCGCTTATGAAAGACGGTGGTTATATTGCGGATGGTTTTAATCAAGAACTTGACGAGCTCCGTGCGATTTCCATCAACGCTAAGGGCATACTTGAACAAATGGAAGCTGCGGAAAAAGAACGTACGGGAATTCGTACGTTAAAAATCCGTTTCAATAAAGTATTTGGTTATTATATCGAAGTCAGCAATTCTTTTAAGGACCAAGTTCCTCCTGAATATATTCGCAAACAAACGTTGACAACGGGTGAGAGATATATCACGGAAGAATTGAAGATTTTGGAAGAAAAGATTTTAACGAGCGGCGAAAAAGCGATTTTAATCGAAAATCATTTGTATCAACAAATTATATCGGTGCTTTTAGAAAGAATGGAAGATTTCAAAACGCTGGCATCCTCGCTTGCGCTTTTGGATTGCTTGACTTCGCTTGCCACAGTTGCCAAAGAGCGCCGCTACGTTCGTCCGCAAATGTGCGAGGCGGGGCAAGAGCTCCGTATTAGCGACGGCAGACATCCCGTAGTGGAAGCTATTTCCAAAGAACGTTTTGTTCCTAACGATGCGCTTTTAGATAATGCGGACAATCGTTGTGCCATTATTACTGGCCCGAATATGGCTGGTAAGAGTACGTATATGCGTCAAATCGCCTTGATTACCATTATGGCGCATATCGGTTCGTTTGTTCCGGCGAAAGCGGCACAGATACCATTAATCGACCGTATCTTCACGCGTGTTGGTGCGAGTGATAACTTGATATTCGATCAAAGTACGTTTATGGTTGAAATGACGGAGGTCGCAACGATTTTGTTACACGCCACGAAGGATAGCTTGCTTATTTTAGATGAGGTAGGCAGGGGGACGAGTACCTACGACGGTTTGTCGATTGCGTGGTCGGTTATTGAGTTTTTGACGGAAAAGATTCGTGCGAAAACGTTGTTTTCGACCCATTATCACGAGCTTACCGAGCTTGAAACGAAGCTCGACGGCGTAAAGAATTATAAGGTCACCGTCAAAGAATTGAACGGTGCGGTCGTTTTCTTGCGTAAAATTGCAAGAGGGGGAGCAAATCGCAGTTTCGGTATTGAAGTAGCTGGGCTTGCAGGTGTCCCCAAAGAAGTGACCTCGCGAGCAAAAGGGATTTTGAAAGCGCTTGAAAAGAACGATATTGCGCGTGGTAGAATTCAAACGGAGTTTGTCGTAGAAGAAGAGGTTGCGGAAAAGACTTTGACGGAGATTGAACGGATTATTTCCGAAATCGATATCAATACGCTTTCGCCGATGCAAGCATTCTTGCTTTTAAGCGACTTAAAGGATAAGCTGGATAATTAACGGAGAAAAGTATGGCAAAAATCAATATTTTACCTGCAAAAGTATATAATCGAATTGCGGCTGGCGAAGTAGTTGAACGCCCTTATTCGGTTGTAAAAGAGTTGATAGAAAACTCCATCGATGCAGGTGCTACGGAAATTGAAGTTTATATCGAAAACGGCGGTAAACAGCTTATTCGCGTCGTTGATAATGGCTGCGGTATTGCGCGTGAGGATTTGCATTCCGCCTTTTTACCGCATGCAACGAGTAAGATTGCGCAAGCGGAAGACCTTGACAATATTGTCACGCTTGGTTTTAGAGGGGAAGCGGTTGCTTCGATTGCTTCGGTTTCTAAAATGACGATTACAAGTAAGGTTGCAGGCGGAAAATGCTATTCGCTTACGTCTAATGTTGGTGAAATCGGGCAAATTGTAGAATCGGCAGGCGAAAACGGCACGGATATATCCGTTGAAATGCTTTTTTATAATGCGCCAGTGCGCTTGAAGTTTTTGAAAGCGGATAAGGGTGAAGAAACGGATATTACGAGCTTTATTTCTCGTTTTATATTAAACCGCTCGGATATTGCGTTCACCTATTACGTAAACGGCAAGAAGGTTTTGCAATCGTTTGGCGGTGGTGACGAAGAGGCGATGGTTAGCGTATACGGTGCGGCGGTTTTACGCGAATGTTTCAAGATTGATGCGGAAAGACACGGTGTACGCGTTCGCGGATATATCGGTAATCAAAACTTTTTCAAATCAAATAAGAGCTATCAAAGTGTATTTTTGAATGGTAGATATATCGTCAATGCGACCATTTCTGCAGCGATTTCAAACGCTTATTCAAGTTATTTGATGAAACGCCAATATCCGTTTTACGTTTTGCATATCGACGTACCTACAGAAATTGTGGACGTGAACGTGCATCCGCAAAAAACGGACGTTCGTTTTGCGGATAATCAAATTATTTACGGTTGCATTTATAGAATAATTTCCGCTATTTTAGATGGGCAAACAAAGGCGCTGGAATATATTGTTCCTGACAAGCATACGGCGCATGAGGTTAGCTTGCCCATCAACGACAAAGAAGCGCAAGAAGTAAAGTCAGTTGCGAGCGAAGAATCGAAAGCGAGTGATTCCTTTGGCTTCACTATGAGTTATGAGCAAGCGAAAAAGGAAATGCAAACGCTTGCGCCTGAATTTCTTGCAAAAAAACAGGGAATTACGCTGCCATTTGAAGACGTTTCCAAGATTGTTGAAAAAGAGCCGGATAAAGGTTTTATCCCCGTTTCACAAATTGGGGAATATATTCCGCCCGAAAAAGTCACAAAGAGCAAGAAAATATTGAAGAAAGGTCCTAATGATGCGGCAGAACTCCTTAAAAAGTTCCCTGGTCTACATTTCCAAAAAGTGGAGCTTCCGCTGGAGGATCCGCAACGCCAAAGCAGTGAGGATTTCTTTGCGGAAAATAAGCGTTTTTTAGAGGAATTAGAGAATAAAAATAAGCAAAATCGTATTGATATTTCTACGTGTACCTACGCGGGAAAGCTGTTTAACACTTATCTTTTATATGAACGTGGCGACGAATTTTATATTATCGACCAGCACGCCGCACACGAGCGCTTGATTTTTAATCGCTTGAAAGCACAAATGCAAGATCGTACGGTTGTGCAGCAACCCATGCTGATCCCATACGTATTGCAATTAAACGTTTTTGAAGGCGGTTTTATTAGCGAACATCTTGACGATATCCGTGCGATGGGTTTTGATATTGAAGAAAGCGAAGCGAATACTTTCCAAGTAAGCGCATTGCCGTACGATTTGCAAAATATAAATTTGGAAAAATTCTTTAATGAAATTCTTTCGGATATCAGTGGTTATCGCGCAATCAAACTTGTAGATATCTTAAAGGATAAGCTGGCGAGCGCGGCTTGTAAAGCGGCGGTAAAGGGCGGCGACGATTTAACAAAAGATGAAATAGATGCGCTTTTCAAGCTTATGGACGGCGATTTGGGTTTGAAATGTCCTCACGGGCGTCCCGTTGTCGTGAAAATGACGAAGACAGAGCTTGAAAAGATGTTCAAAAGGATTGTGTGATGCCGAAAGTAATTGTAATTTGCGGCGCAACAGCGTCGGGAAAAACTGCGCTTTCCGTTTCTCTTGCAAAAGCCTTAAACGGTGAAATTATTTCCGCCGATTCCCTTTTAGTTTATAAAGGCTTGGATATAGGCACGGCAAAGCCGAGTCAAGAAGAGAGGTGTGGGATTCCGCATCATTTAATCGACGTCGTAGAGCCAACGCAGGCCTTTTCGGTAAGTGATTATGAAGCTTTGGCTCTTCCTACTCTTGAACGGCTTCTCAAAGAAGGAAAAACGCCCATTATTTGCGGCGGTACGGGTTTTTATATCAATTCCTTATTATATAAGAGCCAATTCGGCAACGTAGGCGCGGACGAAGCGGTGCGGGCAAAATACGAGAAAATAGCCGAAGAAATGGGCAAGGAATACGTCCATGCAATCTTAAAAGAGAAAGATCCCGAAAGTGCGGAAAAACTGCATTATAACGACTTGAAGCGCGTGATTCGGGCATTAGAGATTTACGACGTGACAGGGAAAGCGAAATCCGAGCAACAAGATAAACCAATTCCTCGTTTTGACTTTGCTGCATTTTCCATTGAATATCCAAGAGAAACCCTTTACGAGCGCATCAATCAAAGAGTGGATATAATGTTTGAGCAAGGCTTGATTGCTGAGGTGCAAAGCCTTTTAGGGGGTGGCGTAAAGGAAGAAATGCAATGTATGCAAGGGATTGGTTATAAGGAAGTAGCGGAAGGGCTTCGACTTGGCGCAAGCGAAGAAGAAATCAAGGAATTGATTAAGAAAAACACCCGAAACTACGCAAAACGTCAGCAAACCTTCTTCAAACGTATGGAAAATCACGTGTACCTTACCCCTGAATGTGCAAACGTTGAAGAAGTGAAAAAGTATTTATAAATCGGGTATTATGTCACGCATAATACCTATGTCTGACATAATACAAATAAAATCAAAAGAGAGAAAGTATGACGGTAGAAGAACTTATTAAAAGTAGTGAAGAACAGTTAAAATCGCAGTTTGCGTTAGCGGATGAAATTAGCGAATATAATCAAGAAAAGGTATTGAAAGCCTTCAATAAGCGTTCGATTGCATTGCGGCATTTCAATGCAACGACGGGCTATGGGTACGGCGATGAGGGCCGTTTTGTGTTGGGCGACGTGTTTGCGGATGCGCTTGGTGCAGATGCAGGGATTGTTTCGCCTGCACTTTTGAGCGGTACGCACGCATTGACGGTGGGGTTGTTCGGCGTATTACGGACGGGCGATGCTGTTTTGAGTGTGTCGGGTATGCCTTATGATACCATCCGCGGCGTAATTTACGGCGATGGGAATGGTTCGCTCAAAGATTTTGGGATTTCCTTTGATTGTACGAAGTTGACGGCGGAAGGAAAGTTTGATTTTGCGGCGGTAAAGGCGGATATGGCGCGTATCGGCGAGAAATTGAAGATGATTTATATTCAACGTTCGCGTGGGTATGAGCTTCGCGATGCGTTTACGGTCGCGGAAATCGGGGAAATGTGCGAATTTGTGCGTGGACTTGGCTTTACAGGCTGCATTTTCGTTGATAACTGCTACGGCGAGTTTGTAGAAAAGCAAGAGCCTTGCGACGTTGGCGCGGACGTGGCGGTCGGTTCGCTCATTAAAAATCCCGGCGGTGGACTTGCACCTACGGGCGGTTATATCGTCGGCACGGAAAAGTACGTTGATTTGATCGGTAGAAGATTGACTGCGCCTTCTATCGGGAACGAAGTCGGGTCTTATGCGTATGGCTGGCGATTGTTCTATCAAGGCTTATTTATGGCACCGCATACGGTAAATCAAGCGATTAAGGGCAGTTTCCTGATTGGAAAATGTATGGAAAATCTCGGCTATGAGAATTTCCCCAAGCTTGACAAAACGCCGTCGGATATTACCCGTGCGATCCGTTTTGATACGGCGGAGCAGCTTTGTGCCTTTATTCAATCGGTGCAAGAAGCATCGCCCATTGATAGCTTTGTCACCCTGGAAGCATGGGATATGCCGGGGTATGATAGCAAGGTAATTATGGCGGCTGGCTGTTTTGTGGAAGGGGCAAG
>JAZORL010000082.1:0-29940 GCA_045656625.1 Candidatus Scatosoma sp.
TCGCCTCGCGCCATTCGCACACCGCATCGAAAATCATTTTTCCGCCCAAAAAGGCAAGTTTCGCAACGGCGGTTTTGTGTATTAGTTTTTATTTAATCCAAACTTACGTGTTAACAATACTTCCTTCCAATAAGTTTCACGAGAAATGATATAATCGCTACCGACATTCATATTGCAAATTTCAAGAACAGAATATTTGAAATTATATTTATACTCATCTCCATATTTTTGCAGTAGAGTTTTTAGTTCTATATTGCCGCCGTGACCATCTTTTGAATAAGATTGCCATCTTTGCCAAAGACAATTATCTCCGTAAGCGCTACCAACATAGTGTTTGCCTGTTTTTTTATCGGTAATGAGGTAAATTCCTTTCACATTGGATAAGGCTGTTTTCCAAGATGTGATTTGATTGGAAACAATGCTTTTTAAGGTTTCATAAGAAATATTTGTGTTATCAAAGCCCTTAAAGTCTGAAATGCTTACTTTATTCCTTAAAATCTCCGCTACCAACATTTCGGAAGGAGCAAGTCCTTTGCGGGGTTTTAATTCTAAATTTGGATAAGACTGACGAAACTCTTTTTTATACGAGATTAAAACTCTTCCTATAAACTCCGTTTGTATACTTACAAGCTCGGATTCATATTTCCAACCGCTCCACGTATTTTCTTTAATAGGGGTGGGCTTTATAGGTAGAATTTTATAAACACCGCCAAACAGCCAAGTATCTTTTCCTGCGTATATCAAAGAAAGAACATATTTACGGGAAAAATTGCGTTGAGTTTGGCGTTCTTGCCAATCCTGAAAGCCATCGATTAAAAATTTTTCGTAAGGTTCTAATTTATGATGTGCACCAATCGCAAAGTGGATTTTGTATTGTTTTAACTCTGATTTTTGAATACCTAAAAGGTCTAAAAGTTTCAACATTTTTATTTAATCCCCAACCATGTACGCGTTTATTCTCGTTCCTCGACCTTTTTAATGTCGTACGGCGTGCTTTGATATACAAAGTAATTGAGCCAGTTGGAAAAGAGCAAATGTGCGTGTCCGCGCCAAGAAACGATGGGGGGAAGCGTCGCATCGTCTTCGGGGAAATAGTTTTCGGGAATGGTAATCGGCTTGCCTTGCGAAAGGTCGCGAAGGTATTCGTTTTTCAAGGTATCCGCATCGTATTCCGAGTGCCCCGTGACGAAAATTTGCTTTCCGTTCTTCGTGGAAACCGCATAAACGCCCGTCTTATCGGACGAAGCGAGGATTTTCAAGTCCGCTACCTTTTCAATGTCCGAGCGCAACACGGTCGTGTGACGGGATTGCGGCACCATAAACATATCGTCAAAGCCACGGAAAAGAATGGACTGCTTATATTCCACACGGTGCGGGAACACGCCAAACATTTTCGATGCGACTTCCTGCTTTTGAATGCCGTAGTGATAGTAAAGCCCAGCCTGCGCCCCCCAACAAACGTGGAAGGTACTATGCACGTGGGTTTTGGTCCATTCCATAATCTCGCAAAGCTCTTGCCAATATTCCACCTCTTCAAAGGGCATGTGTTCCACGGGTGCGCCCGTGATAATCATACCGTCGAATTTTTGGTCTTTGATATCGTCAAACGTCTTATAAAAAGCAAGCAAATGCTCTTCCGCCACGTTCTTCGATTGGTGGGATTTCGTGTGAATAAGCTCCATTTCCACCTGCAAAGGGGTGTTGCCGAGAAGCCGCGCAAACTGCGTTTCCGTCTCGATCTTTTTCGGCATTAAATTCAGCACGAGAATACGCAAGGGACGAATGTCCTGCGTGATAGCGCGGTTTTCCGTCATTACGAAAATATTTTCGCTTTCTAACGTTTTGACCGCAGGTAAATTGTCGGGAATTTTAATAGGCATAGTTCACCTTTTGCGCTCGCAAACAGCGAGCGTTTTTTTATTTTAGAAACGCTGATTAAAGCGTGTTGAGCGCTTGCTCGATGTCGGCAATCAAATCTTGATAATTTTCGATACCGCAGGAAAGGCGCACAAGATCGCCGGGTACGCCGGCTGCGATGAGTTCTTCTTCGTTCATTTGACGATGGGTTGCGCTTGCAGGGTGCAAACAGCAGCTACGTGCGTCCGCAACGTGCGTTTCAATCGCAATGATTTTGAGCGCTTTCATGAATTTTTCTGCTGCCGCTCTGCCACCTTTTACGCCAAAGCTAACAACGCCGCACGTGCCTTTCGGCATATACTTTTGCGCCAAATCATAGTATTTATTCGATGCAAGACCAGGGTAGTTTACCCAGCTAATTTTGTCGTTGCTTTCCAAGTATTCGGCAACCTTTTGTCCGTTCAAGCAATGGCGTTCCATTCTCACGTGCAAGCTTTCCAAGCCAAGGTTGAGATAGAATGCGCTTTGAGGGGACTGCGTACAGCCGAAGTCACGCATAAGCTGTGCCGTCGCCTTGGTAATATACGCGCCGCCAAGCCCGAATTTTTCCGCATACGTGATGCCGTGATAGCTATCGTCGGGAGTGCAAAGCCCGGGGAATTTATCCGCGTGCGCGAGCCAGTCAAACTTGCCCGAATCCACGATGCAGCCGCCCACTGCTACGCCGTGACCGTCCATATACTTGGTGGTCGAATGGGTGACGATATCCGCGCCGAACTCAAAGGGACGGCAATTTACAGGAGTTGCGAAGGTGTTGTCGATAATCAAGGGTACGCCGTGTGCGTGCGCCGCTTTTGCGAACTTTTCAATGTCGAGTACGGTAAGAGCAGGGTTTGCAATCGTTTCGCCGAACACCGCTTTCGTGTTGGGCTTAAACGCCGCGTTGAGCTCTTCTTCCGTGCAATCGGGGGAAAGGAAAGTAAACTCAATCCCCATTTTCTTCATCGTCACGGCGAAAAGGTTGAACGTACCGCCGTAAATAGAGGACGAGGAAATGATATGATCGCCGCAAGTTGCGATATTGAAGATAGCAAAGAAATTCGCTGCCTGACCGGACGAGAGGAGCATGGCTGCGCTACCGCCTTCGAGTGCGCAAATTTTCGCCGCAACCGTATCGCAGGTGGGGTTTTGTAAACGGGAATAGAAATAACCGCTCGCTTCTAAATCGAAAAGCTTGCCCATATCCTCGCTCGTAGCGTACTTAAACGTCGTGCTTTGTACGATAGGCACTTGACGGGGTTCGCCGTTTCCGGGGGTGTAGCCGCCCTGCACGCAGGTTGTTTCAATGCGGAGTTTTTTATCGTCCATAGTATTCTCCTTTCGCGCACAAGCGCGACTTTATAGATTTCATACGGAATTAGTATAACACTTGTGCCCGTATTCGTCAAGTGTTTTTGCAGGTTTTGTCTTTGGATAGGGATAAAAATCCCATCAAGGCGCAAAATAAAAAGTATGAATACAAAATTGCGTTTTTTCTCTTGGATAGGGTGCGCAGTAGCGCCAATTTTGGGCTTTTCCGCTTGCAAAAAATCAAAAAACGAGCAAGTCTTTGAAGACGTAGTGTATCGTGAGAGCTACCGCTCGGTCTACGATGAAATCGGGCAAAAAGTGACGCTCGATATGGTCAGAGAGGGCTTGGATGGCAGGGCGTATGCGCTCGTGGACGATAAGGAATACGAGCTTGGTATGGACTTTTTGTCGATGGCTATGGTGTATAACGTCCAGCCGACGGCAAATTTCCCGACTCCGACTGCCGCCTACAACGAGTGGTGGCGCCTTTTTATGCAGCGTTGGAATATGCTTGTCCCCGAAGCGCCGCTCTATTCCAATCAATATTACGATATCTACCATGCGAAAATAGACGAGCTAAAAACGAGCCCTTATTGGAGCGTGACGGACGCCATTGTCGGCGCGAAAATTGTCAAGGGGGATAACTCGGTGATTTTGGGCAGCCACACCGAGCTTTCGGGCGCTTTCCGAAATGCGGCGTTTGGGAAGTCCGCCGCTGGGGCGGCGGACCTTGCAATCCAAGCTTTAACGAGTGGTTATTCCACCGTGATTACGGACATGGGTGGCACGTATCAATGGGCGGATAGCAAAATTTTACCCTCGCACGATGAAACACTCCATGAGGACGGCACAAAAACCTTCACGCTTACAATCGCTGATAATCTCGTCTTTTCGGACGGTTCAAAAATCACGGCACAGGATTATCTGATGCCGTTGCTGGCAGGGAGTAGCAGAGTAATGAGAGAGGCGGGCGGCAGCGATGCGGCAGGTCTTGCGCTTGTCGGCTACGAGGCGTTCAATGCGAACACGGGCGAGGGGGAAATCACGCCCTTTTCCGGGGTGCGTTTGCTTGATGATTACACCTTTTCCGTGACGGTAAAAAAGGAGTTTGCAAACTATTATTACGCCATTCGTTATGGTGAATTTTCGCCCGTTCCCAAAGCGTTGTATGGGGGCAGGTACGAGGTGAAGGACGACGGTCAAGGCGCATATTTGGAAAAATCCTACTACGAAAAGACGACGAAAAACGGCGTTTCTTCTTACGTGATGGCGGACGTGATTAAGAGAAATTTACGGAATTTGGATGAGGAGGATTTTCCTTATGCAGGGCCTTACGTTTTGGAAAAATACGATGCAAGCACGAGAACGGCTACTTTAAGGAGCAATCCAAAGTATCTTGGCGATCATCGTGGAATCCCGTCCATTGAACGGATTTCGTACGTGAAAATTGTACCCGAAACCCAAATTGATCAATTGCGCCAAGGCAGAGTGGACGTACTCGCTTCGGTGACAGGCGGTGAAGAAACTCGTGCCGCACTTGCGCTCGTGGACAACGTTCGGTTCAAGGAAACGCACTACGATCGCGCGGGGTATGGCAAACTCGCTTTCCGTTGTGATTTTGGACCGACGCAGTTTGCGGAAGTGCGCAGGGCGATTATGCACACAATTGATCGAGACGAGTTTGCGCAAGTGTTTACGGGGGGCTACGGCACCGTCGTGCATGCGCCCTATCACGTTGGTTCGGAGGCGTATCTTGCCGTCAAGGACCGATTAAAGCTCAACGCCTATCCGTATAGCGTCGAGGATGCGAAAGCGGAGCTTGAAAGGGGCGGCTGGGTATATAACGCGAAGGGCGAACCTTATCAAGAAGGGGTAGGTGTTCGGTATAAAAAACTTTCGGGTTATGAAAAGACCTATAATAATCTCACGTTTGCGGCAATAGACAATAAATATAAAACGGTGAAGGTCAACGGTGAGTATTATATGCCGCTTGTGGTCAACTGGATGGGTACGCAACCCAATCCTGTCACCGATCAACTCATCACCGCTTGGCAAAACAATCCCAACGCAGGGGAGAAAATTGGGTTGTATATCACGTATTCTTCGGGTGATATGAATACGGCGCTGTATGGTGAGTATGCGCAGATGCCTGCCTATGGTTTTACGCGCGCTCGCTTTGGCGCAGTAAACTTTGCCACAGGATTTACGGGTGCCGCCTACGACCAAGCTTTTTCTTGGACGCTTGACCCTGAAAAATATGATCATTATAGTATGAATTATTTGCGCGATTCTGCCGATTTTTACGAGTAAAACGAAGAATCTGCTGCGAAATACGGCGTTGCGTCTCCGCGCACCTTGCTCGTTTACGGCAAGTAAACTCCCGTCGGTGTGCTCGCCGCGCCTTGTCTTTCTTGCATCTTGCTTCGTTTCGAGAACCTGCTGCGAAATACGGCGCCCATTTCCGTGCTTCTTGGTCACGTACGGCAAGTACGCTCCCTGCGAAGTACTCAATGTGCCCTGTCTTTCTTGCATCTTGCTTCGTTTCGAGAATCTGCTGCGAAATACGGCGCCCATTTCCGCACAACAAATAACAAAAATAGCCAACCATGTACGCGTTGAAATTGAAAAAGGAGGATAAAAATGGGAAAATACGTCTTAAAACGGCTTGGATATATGCTTGTCGTACTGATGATTTTATCCTTCTTGATTTTTGCGGTCTACAATATGTTGCCCGTAGATAAGGCGGCGGATATGGCGATGCAGGAAATCGCCGCAAACAAGCATTTGATTTATGCCGAACGGTATCTCTATTGGCAAAGAAGATTGGGGCTTGACGGCAGTTTATTCACAAGATACTTGCGCTGGATTGGGCTTGTAAGCTTTTACGACGGCTCGTTTAACGGGCTTTTGCAGGGGAATTTGGGCGCTTCCGTCGTGTATGCAAAGCCGGTTGCGGCGGTGATTAAAGAGCCGTTTTTGAATACGATTTTTCTGAATTTTTTTGGGGCGTTGTTTGCGTTGGGGATTACCATTCCGTTGGGAATTTTTTGCGCACGGAAAAAGGGGAGTAAACGAGATGCGGCGGTGCAAATCGGTACGATTGTGGGATACAGTATGCCCACGTTTATCGTTGCGATTTTAGGAATTTGGCTCTTTGCGGTTCAATTCAATCTTTTTCCCGTATCGGGGATGAGTTCGGTAGGAAAAGATTTCGTAGGCTTTCGCGCTTTTTTGGATAAGCTATACCATTTTTCCTTGCCGCTCATTGTGATGACCTTTTGTTCGCTTGGCGGGATGACTCGCTACGTCCGAGCGGCGATGATTGACGCACTCTCGCTTGACTGTATTCGCACAGCGCGCGCCAAGGGCTTGAAGGAGCGGCTGGTTGTGCGTTCACACGCATGGAGAAACGCCCTTATTCCGATTGTTGCGCTTGTAATAGGCTGGTTTTTGGGGATATTTTCAGGCTCGATCATGATTGAAAATATCTTTGGGATTAACGGCATGGGGAAGGTATATTTCGATGCGTTAAGCGCAAACGACAACGAGGTCGTGCTTGCAATGCAGACCTTTTATATCGTGCTTGCGCTTGTGGGGAATTTGCTTGTCGACCTTGCTTATGGATTGGTCGACCCCCGTATTCGAGTGGGACAATAGGTGAGAGAATGAGAAATGAAAAAAATATATTCAAAAGAGCATATCAAGCCACCGTGTCCGCGTTGAAACGGGTAGCAAGATGGATAAAACGCATGATTTTCGGCAACGCAAAGGAATGGCGGACGCAAAAAGACGGCGAAAAAATGGAAAGCCCGTCCAAGCTTCTCGCCAAGGCGTTTTTCGCAAAGAAAAGCGCCGTTTTCGCGCTCACAGTGCTTATAAGCTTGTTCTTATTCGTTTTTATCGCGCCGAATATCGTGAAGTTGGATAAAAATTTCACCGACCCTTTGCAGCAAAATGCCCCCCCGGGCTATTCCTTGCGCTCCCTGCCTCGCAGTTTGAAAAAGGACGTGCAGGAGATTAACGGCTTTGCCGATTTTACCGTCGGCGTTTCAGGGAAGGGGAAGCTGTACGTTTGGGGAAACACAAAGGATCGATTAAATAAAAAGGACTTAAAATCCATTCCCAAACAAGTCAAAAAGGAGGGTGTAATTGCCGCAGCGGCAGGGAAAGACCATATTATCGCCGTGACGAAATCGGGGGGAATTGTCGGCTGGGGGGATAAGAGCTGTGGACAATATGGCTACGAACCGACCTTGAACGCAATCACAATGCCGATTGCGCTGCAAAATGGTATAGGCGAGAGAGGGGTGAAAAGTCTTACCTGCGGTTATCAAGCCACAGCTTTGATTTTAGAGGACGGAAAATGCTACGTTTGGGGAAATACCAACGCCGTCCGCAATTTGCAGGATTTTGAAAACGCTGTCGATATGGAAAAAATCCTCTTTACCAACTCTTTGGCAATAGGCTTAACGAGCGATGGAGAGCTTCGGACGAATACGAGCTTTTTTTCGTCCGTTGTTGGGTCGAAAAATGGGCGTGGACGGGATTTGAATGCGTACCTGGGTGCCAGAAAAGTGCAAAAGCTTACTTCCAACAATAAGTGTATCGCACTTTTGACGGAAGATAACGAACTCGTAGTCGCAGGTGCGTTTGAGAATGGCGAGGATCTTCTTCCAACCCTTAAAAGCGGGGAATATTTCGTGGATTTGGACGGTGGCTCTCGGCATTTTATCGGGGTGACGAATCAAGGCAACACCTATGCGTGGGGGCATAATGCCTACGGACAATGCAACGTCAAAAAAACAGGGGATCGAGTGTTTGCGGGGGCCTTACAAAGCTATGTTGTAAGAGGGGGAAAGCTCCGCCAAAGCGCAGGCTTGAAAGGGTATTTAATGGGGACGGATGGACGAGGACGCGACGTGTTTGCGCGAATTGCGCACGGCGGTAAAATGACGATGACAATCGGCGGGGTAGCGGTGCTTGTTTCCTCTACAATCGCTATTTTAGTTGGGTGTACGGCGGGGTACTTTGGCGGCTTTGTAGACACTCTTTTAATGCGGATTACGGAAATTTTTTCGTCGATTCCCTTCTTGCCGTTTGCGATGCTCCTATCGCAAATCATCAAAAATTATAACGTGAGCGAAACGACGCGCATCTTTATCATCATGCTGATTTTGGGTGCTCTTTCATGGACGGGCTTGGCGCGTATGATTCGAGGGCAGGTGCTTGCCGAGCGAGAAAAGGAATTCGTTCTTTCCGCACGAGCAATGGGGGTCAAGGAAGGTAAAATCGCCTTTCGTCACGTATTGCCGAACGTTGTATCGGTCATTTTGGTGAGTATGACCCTCGATTTTGCCGGTTGTCTTTTGACGGAATCCTCGCTTTCCTATTTGGGCTTTGGGGTGCAACAGCCCCGTCCGACTTGGGGGAATATGCTAACAGGCTGCAACAACAGCACGATTATTCAGCACTATTGGTGGCAATGGCTTTTCCCTGCGCTATTTTTGTCGGTAGCGGTGATTGCGATTAACGTGATTGGGGATGCCCTGCGCGATGCGCTCGATCCCAAAAAGGGGGAGCGGGTATGAGTCTTTTAGAGGTGCGTTGTTTGCGGACGGTTTTCCGAGTCGGGAAAACTTACTTGACGGCGGTCAATAATCTTTCCTTTTCCGTGGAGGAGGGGAAAACGCTTGCGCTCGTGGGGGAAAGCGGTTCGGGGAAAAGCGTTTCTGCAATGAGTATTTTGAACTTACTCGATGAAAACGGAAGGATTGAAAGTGGGGAAATACTTTTTTGTGACGGAGAAAAAACGTTGGACCTGACCAAGCTTTCCCAAAGCGAAATGCGTTCTATTCGCGGCAACAAGATTTCCGTAATTTTCCAAGAGCCGATGACGGCGCTTAACCCCGTTTTTAGTATCAAAAGACAGCTTTCCGAGCCCTTTATCTATCACCGAAAACAAGGGAAAAAAGAGGCGGAAGAAAACGCGATTAAAATGCTCAAAGAGGTGGGGATCGCCTCGCCCGAGCGTGTGGCGAAGCAGTATCCGCATCAGCTTTCGGGTGGGATGCGGCAACGGGTGATGATTGCGATGGCGCTTTCCTGCGAGCCCAAGCTTTTGATTGCGGACGAGCCGACAACGGCGCTCGACGTGACCATTCAAGCGCAAATTTTGCGGCTCATGCAGGACCTGCAAAAAGTGCATAATGCGGCGATTTTATTTATCACACACGACTTGGGGGTTGTCAAAGAAATGGCGGACGACGTGGCGGTAATGTATTGCGGACAGATCGTTGAACGCGTACCTGCCCCCCGCCTTTTCCAAAAAAATGACTATTTGCATCCGTACACGGAGGGGTTGTTAGCGTCTATGCCGAGCGCACGAAAAAAGGGGGAACGCTTGGAAACGATTTTGGGGAGTACACCCCATCCGTCCAAACTCCCCAAGGGCTGTAAATTTTCGCCCAGGTGCAAGTACGCCACGGAGAAATGCGTTGCGGAAGAGCCGAGCCTTTTCGAGTGTGAAAAGGGGCACTTTGTGCGGTGTTTTTATCCGAACTATGAGAGTAGAAAAAATGAACGAGAGAAAGAAATTACTAACCGTTAAAAATCTAAAAAAGCATTTCCCAATCAAGACGGGGCTTTTTGCGCGAAACAAGGTATTTTTGCGTGCGGTGGACGGCGTGGACTTGGAAATTTACGAAGGGGAAACCTTTGGTTTGGTGGGGGAAAGCGGTTCGGGAAAATCGACGTTTGGGCGGACGCTGTTACGCCTTTACGAGCCGACGGACGGACGGGTGATTTTTCACCAAGAGCAGGGGGAAACGGAGCTGACTGATTTGAATATTCGTCAAATGCGCTCCTTTCGTAAGGATTTACAAATCATTTTTCAAGATCCTTATTCCTCGCTCAATCCTCGTATGACGGTGGGGCAGTTGATTGCGGAAGGGGCGGTCACGCACGGATATTTCAAGAAAGGGAGCGCTGCGCTTTGGACATACGTTTTAGAGGTGATGCGTGCTTGCGGCTTGCAAGAGCATATGCTGCGCCGTTATCCCCATCAGTTTTCGGGCGGACAGCGCCAACGCATTTGCATTGCAAGAGCCTTGGCGGTAAAGCCGAAATTCATCGTTTGCGACGAGTGTGTTTCTGCGTTGGACGTTTCGATACAGTCGCAAATTCTCAATCTTTTGTCCGACTTAAAAGCGCAAGAAGGACTGACATATCTTTTTATATCGCATGATTTATCGGTGGTGCGGTATATTTCCGATAGAATAGCGGTGATGTATTTGGGAAAAATTGTGGAAATGGGGGAGGCGGAGCAAATTTTTGAAGACCCACGGCATCCCTACACGTTGGCGCTTATTTCCGCCGCACCGAATATTCAAGCGAACAACACGGAAAAAATCCTGCTCGAAGGGCAGCTTCCAAACCCCGCATTCCCGCCTCAAGGTTGCCCCTTTCACACTCGGTGTTTTTATGCGCAAGAGGAGTGTCAACGCATACCTGCCCCCATTGTCGAGGTTGAAAACGGGCATTTTTGCGCCTGCCATTTTGCGTTAGACGATGCGAAAGTAAAGCGGAAGAAGGCACGGAAAGTGTAAGGATAAAATGTGGTAAGCGCCGCCCGAAAAATCGGGCGGCGCAGAGTGTTTTATGAGAAAATTTAGAGTTAAGATGGGGGATTTTATTTGCGTGTACCGATACCGCAAAATAGCGTCACATAATATAAAATATTATGATTTTGTGAAAAACGCGCAAAAAAACGCAATTATTTCCTTACATTCGTTGACAAAAGCGCGTAAAAAGTATTATAATAGCAATTGAGAGTAAAAAAACTCGAAATGTTATTTTATATTTTTGGAGGATAATCAAGAATTATCATGGACCTACCCCTAACGATTGCGATCATAGTGTTGGTGCTTCTTTCCGGCTTCTTTTCGGGAACGGAGACTGCATTTTCCTGCGCGAACAAAATTAAGCTCAAAACGCTTGCGTCGCAAGGTAAGAAAAACGCAAAAGCGATTCATAAGTTCGCAGATGAAAAATACGATAAGCTTGTGACGGCGATTCTCGTCGGGAATAATATCGTGAATTTGACGGCTTCCGCACTCGGTACGATTCTCTTTGCAAAGCTGATTATGAACCCCGACGTAGCGGCGACGGTTTCCACGGCGGTTTTGACGGTTGTCGTGTTGCTGTTCGGTGAAATCACCCCCAAATATTTGGCGAGTGTTTACCCTGAAAAAGCATGCTTTTTCTTCTATCCGCTGATGCAGCTTTTTTATTGGCTGCTTTGGCCTATATGCAAGATTTTTGACGGCTATAAATATTTGCTTGCAAAGATCTTCAAGCTCAAAAAAGACGAAACGGTCACGGATGAAGAACTCCTTTCCCTTGTCGAAGAGGCGGAGGAAAGCGGTACGCTGAAAGAGGATGAATCGGAGCTTGTGCGTTCGGCTTTGGAATTTGACGATTTGAAGGTAGAGGATATACTCGTTCCGCGCGTGGACGTATTTGCGGTCGAGGAAGATTCCACGATGGACGAAGCGCGCGAACTTTTCGAGCGTACGGGATATTCTCGTTTGCCTGTGTATAAAGACACAATCGACAACGTGATCGGCTTGATCCACGAGCGTGATTTTTTCAGCGCATACGTGCGTGGCGAAAAGGAAATCTCTCATTTCGTACAGGATATCGTTTTCACGACGGAATACACACGCATTTCCACCCTTTTGAAACAGCTCCAAAAACAAAAAATCCACATGGCGGCGGTTTCGGACGAGTACGGCGGGCTTTTGGGTATCGTCACTTTGGAAGACATTTTAGAAGAGCTTGTCGGCGAGATTTGGGACGAACACGACGAAGAAGAAGTGTTGTTTGGTAAAATTGCGGAAGACGAGTATTGGGTAGACGGCAAGTGCGGGTTGGAAGAGTTCTTCGAGCTCTATGGCTTGGAAGATCAGGCGGAAGAATGCGAATCGAATACCGTTGGCGGTTGGGTGACCGAGGTTTACGGTGGAATACCGCCGATTGGGGAATGCGTTCGCGTGAAAAACGTCGAGCTTAAAATCGTAAAGGCGACTCGTCAAAAGGTGCTTAAAATCCGTTCGCATATTACGGAAGAGGCGGACGAAGCGGAAGACGCATAAGAGAGCTGTTGCGAAAAAACGGCGAAAGAATCCCCTATCTTTGTGAAGCAATTGCGATTGTAAAGCTATGAGCAAAGGGCTATAATATCAATAAAAATGAATGAGGTGAAAATATGGCAACGATTTTGGTGACTGGTGGCTGCGGCTATATTGGTTCGCATACGGTGTTAGAGCTTTTGAATAGAGATTACGAAGTAATCGTTGTGGATAATTTTAGCAATTCGAGCTATGAAAGCTTGCGCCGCGTGCAAAAAATCACGGGCAAGGAAGTGACTTTCTACGAAGAAAACATCGCCAACGAAGAGGGGATGGACAAGATTTTCTCTACGCATAAGGTAGATGCGGTTATCCATTTCGCAGCGTTCAAGGCGGTGGGCGAAAGTGTTAAGCTGCCCTTGAAATATTACGAAAACAATATCAGCGGTACGGTCGGGCTTTTGAAGGTAATGGCGAAGAACAACGTCAAGAAGATCATTTTCTCGTCGTCGGCAACGGTGTACGGCGACCCCGAGCGTTTGCCTTTGGACGAAAACTGCCGTCTTTCCACGACGAATCCTTACGGCTCGACGAAACTTATGATGGAAATGATTATGCAGGACTTGCACAAGGCGGACAACGAATGGAATATCATTTTGCTCCGTTATTTCAATCCCGTCGGTGCGCATGAAAGTGGACTGATTGGGGAAGACCCGAAAGGGATTCCCAACAACTTGATGCCCTACGTTGCGCAGGTAGCGAGCGGTAAGCTTGCCTGCATTAACGTTTTCGGTGATGATTACGACACGCCCGATGGTACGGGGGTACGCGATTATATCCACGTTGTTGACTTGGCGCTCGGGCATATTGCGGCGATTGAACAATGCCAAACGAGCGGTGTGCATATCTACAATTTGGGTACGGGACACGGTTATAGTGTTCTCGATATGATTCACGCCTTTGAAAAGGCGTGCGGCAAGACGTTGCCCTACAAGATTTGTGCGCGCCGTCCCGGGGATATTGCGACCTGCTACGCCGCACCCGACAAAGCGAAAGCGGAATTGAAATGGGAAGCGAAGTTCGGCATCGAAGAAATGTGCGCTTCGCAATGGAAATGGCAAAGCGGTAATCCGAGAGGCTACGAGGCTTGATAACGCCGCACGAAATCATTCGCTCCAAGCGCAAAACGCTATCGATTTCTATCGACCCGTTCGGTCGGCTAATCGTGCGTGCGCCTATGCGCTACGAGCAAAAGAGGATCGACGAGTTTTTGCAAGAAAAAGAGGCTTGGATTTTACGCAAACAAGCGGAAAGGCAGGGGGCAGGTATTCAATTACCGCCTGAAAACCTCGACGGCTACGAATTTTTAATTTTAGGCAACCGCTATAAAATCATTTGCATTGACGAGGATAAAATCGGATGTGACAGCGTGCAAAGGCTTTTGTATTTGCCTAAGAAAAACACCCGCAAACGGCTCGTGGAGTGGTTGAAAGAAAACGCACTCCGTATCTTCACAAAAGTGACTTTGAAAAAAGCGGCGCAAATGGGCGTCAGCGTGCAGGCGGTAAAAATCAACTCCGCAAGGGGTAGCTGGGGGCTTTGTGCGGCGGATAACGTTATCAAATACTCCTATCGCCTATTGTTTGCGCCGAAGGACGTCGTTGAGTACGTGATAACGCACGAGCTTGCGCACGTTATACACAAGAACCATTCCGCACGGTTTTGGTCGGAAGTGGGGAAATATATTCCCGACTATAAAGAAAAGCGTGCTTGGTTGAAAAAATATTCCGCAGTTATGGAGATTTTTTAACGGCGGGAACGCGAGGGTGCGCGTTTAAGCGCACGAGAATTGCGGTATAAATAGTAAGAGAGAAATTTAAGAGAGTAAGTTATGTTAGAACTCAAAAATATCGGCTATCGTGTAAGCGATGAGCTGGGAGAAAAACAAATTCTTCAAGACGTCAACTTGACGCTTGACGATCGTTTCGTGGCGTTTACCGGGCCGAACGGCGGCGGTAAGTCTACGCTTGCGAAGATTATTGCAGGGATTTATAAGCCGACGGAAGGCAGGATTTATTTGGACGGAGAGGATATCACCGATCTTTCGATCACCGAGCGCGCGAATAAAGGGATTTCCTATGCCTTCCAACAGCCCGTTCGTTTCAAGGGTATCACCGTCCGTGATTTAATCAATATCGCGGCTGGCAAGAATATGAAGGTTTCCGACGCTTGCGCCTATCTTTCCGAGGTGGGGATGTGCGCAAGAGATTATATTGATCGTGAAGTGAACGCATCCCTTTCGGGCGGCGAACTCAAACGCATCGAAATTGCGACGATTTTGGCTCGCTCGACCAAGCTTTCCATCTTTGACGAACCGGAAGCCGGGATCGACCTTTGGAGCTTTTCGAGCCTGATCAAAGTCTTTGAAAATATGCACGAAAAAACGCAGGGGAGCATTTTGATTATTTCCCACCAAGAGCGCATTTTGAATATTGCGGACAAAATTGTCGTTATTGCCGACGGAAAGGTGCAAAACGTAGGCGAAAAGGACAAGGTTTTGCCCAAGCTTTTAAGTGCGGAATCTTGCCGTGTTTTGACGGACAAGCTCTAATAAGGGGGTAGCAGGTATGGATTCAATTCAAAAAGATTTGCTTATGCAGATAGCCGACTTGCATACCACTCCCGAGGGTGCGTTCAACATTCGCGCAAACGGTGAAAAGGCGGGCAGAAACACGACGGCGAATATCGATATCGTGACGAAAACGGACGGAAAGGAAGGGATTGACATTATCGTCAAGCCCGGCACGAAAAACGAGAGCGTGCATATTCCCGTGATTATTTCCAAAGCTGGGTATTCGGAAGTCGTTTACAACGATTTCTATATCGGCGAAGGGGCGGACGTAGTGATTGTTGCAGGATGTGGTATTCACAACTGCGGCGGCGTGGACACGACCTCTCGTCACGACGGAGAACACACCTTCTACGTCGGCAAAAATGCGAAGCTCAAATACGTGGAAAAGCATTACGGCTCGGGGGACGGCAACGGCAAAAACGTGATGAATCCCGTGACGATCGTGCATTTGGAAGAAGGCGCGAAAATGGAAATGGAAACGACCCAAATCAAGGGGATTGATTCCACCAAGCGTGTGACGAAAGCGACCATGAAAACGGGCTCGGAGTTTATCGTAAAAGAGAAGCTCTATACGCATGGCGAACAGTTTGCCGACACCGATTTCGTGATTGATATGGACGGCGAGGGCTGTCGTGCGGACGTGATGTCCCGTTCGGTAGCAGGCGGCAATTCCAAGCAAAATTTCCTTTCGACGATGAACGGCAATGCGCCCTGCTATGGGCATACCGAGTGTGATGCGATTATTATGGACAATGCATCGGTGAAAGCTGCGCCCTGTCTTTCGGCAAACCACGTGGACGCCGAGCTTATCCACGAAGCGGCAATCGGTAAAATTGCTGGCGAACAGCTTATCAAGCTGATGACGCTTGGTCTTACGGAAAAGGAAGCGGAAGAGCAGATTATTAAGGGCTTCTTACACTAAAAAACGACGGATATGCGTCGCAATACGTCGTCAGGCTTGCGTTTTGCCTTGCTCATTTACGCACAGTAAATTCCCGTCGGCAAAGCCGCGCCTTTCTCGTCTTGCTCGCATCTGCGCCGTTTTTGCGAAGCGAGGGAGCTGGCTAATAGCGTTGTAGCTCCGTGCCCCTTGCTTGCGTACGGCAAAAACATTTAATTTTGAAAAACAATAAGGAGTAAATATAAATTATGAGTGAACTTGCATACAAAAGAACGAACGTCTACGAAGTCGCAGACGAAGTAAAAATGAAAGCAATCTTCGACTATGCGGAAGGCTATAAAACCTTCTTGGACGAAGGCAAAACGGAGCGTGAGGTTTGCGCTTACGTGGTAAACGCAGCGGAAGAAAAGGGATACAAACCCTTCACCTTCGGTATGAAATTAAAGGCAGGGGATAAGGTTTATTACAACAACCGTGGTAAAAACGTCTACTTGATTCGTGTCGGCAGCGCAGACGTTGCAAAAGACGGCGTTCGTATCGTTGCATCCCACATCGACAGCCCGAGAATCGACTTAAAGCAAGTCCCCTTGTACGAAGCGGAAAATATTGCCCTTGCAAAAACGCATTATTACGGCGGTATTCGTAAATACCAATGGGCGACGATTCCCCTTGCATTGCACGGCACGGTGATTTTGAAAAACGGCGAAAAACTCGAAGTAAAAATCGGCGAAGACGATTCCGATCCCGTATTCTATATCAGTGATTTACTTCCCCACCTTGCGGCAAAACAAAATTCCCGTCCGCTTGGCGAAGCAATTGAAGGGGAGGGCTTGAATATTTGGTTTGGCAACATTCCCTATACGGCGGCGGAAAACGACAAGGATAAAACGGTAAAAGAAAACGTTTTGAAGATTTTGAACGAAAAATACGGTATGGTGGAAGAGGATTTCCTTTCCGCAGAGCTTTCCTTAGTGCCTGCATACAAGGCAAAGGATATCGGGTTTGACCGCGCGCTCATCGGTGCGTACGGCCACGACGATAGAGTTTGCTCCTATCCTGCTTACACCGCCCTTTTCGATACGGAAACGCCCGAGCATACCGTTATGGTTGTCTTGGCGGACAAGGAAGAAATCGGCAGCGAAGGGGTTTCGGGTATGCAATGCGCAATCTTCACCGATTTGCTTGGCGAAATTGCGGCGTCCTTCGGCGTGAGCGTAGCGGCAGTGCGTGCAAATTCGAAGTGTCTTTCGGCGGACGTAAACGCTGGCTTTGACCCCAATTTCCCCGAGGTTTTGGAAAAACAAAATGCGACCTACATTTCCCACGGCGTTGGCGTGACGAAATTCACGGGTGCAAGAGGTAAGAGCGGTTCTTCGGACGCAGATGCGGAATACGTGGGCTATCTTCGCAAGCTCTTTGCGGAAAACGGCGTTGTTTGGCAAACGGGCGAGCTTGGTAAAGTGGACGTAGGCGGCGGCGGTACGGTCGCAAAATACATTGCGAATATGAATATCGATACAATCGACGTCGGCGTTGCGGTAATCTCGATGCACGCACCCTACGAAGTCGTTTCCAAAGCGGACGTTTACGAAACCTACCTTGCCTTCAAAGCGTTCATGAAATAATCAAATAAGCGTACCGTGTACGCGTTGAATCAAAAAAAAGCGTTGCCAAACGGCAACGCTTTTTTAATAGATTTTTAAGTGGTTATCCGATGCTTACGTTATCTCCCTCGAACGCAATACTGCTCGAAAAATACGTCGCAACGCATTTCACCATGCTTTCGTAATCGGCTTTTGCGAAAGATTCGCAAGCGGAGTGCATTGCAAGCTGTGCAAGCCCGATATCTGCGCCTCGCACACCCACGTGGCGAATGGCGAATGCGCCAAGCGTACCGCCGCTTTTAACGTCCGAGTGATTAAAAAAGGTTTGATAAGGCACACCTGCATTTTCCATAATCGTCTTTACAACGGCGGAAGAGAGCGCATCCGTGAGATACGCTTTCCCTGCGTGCGTTTTAATCACTACGCCGCCCCCGAGCTTGACTTCGTTAGTAGGGTCGGATTTTTCAGGATGGTTGGGATGGGTTGCGTGCGCATTATCAATCGAGAGAAAGAAGGAGTCCGCAAGCGCCTTGTAATATTCCCCGTCGTCGAAATGGAAGGCATACGCAATACGCTTGAGGGTATTTTCCAAGAAATCCCCGTCCGCGCCGTGTGAAGTGCCGCTGCCGATTTCTTCGTTATCAAAGATAGCGGCTACGCAAACTCCGTCACTATCCGAATGGGAAAGAAGCCCTTGCAAAGTGGCGTATGCGCTCGTCAAATTATCGATTCGGGGGGATGCTAAAAACTCGCTATTTGCGCCAAACGAATAGGGCATGTCCGCGTTGACGGCATATAAATCGTAGGAAACAACCCCATTTCCTGCAATTTTTTCCACCACGCCGATATTCTCGTTGGACAAGGAATATAAGGGGAGTAAATCCACTTGTTTTTGGATTGCAAAGTTGTCGTTGACGGTGCGATTTTGATGTACCGCCAAGGAAGGAATGGATACGAGAAAATCCGATTCTACGGTGTGCGCGCAAAGCTGTGCGCCCTCTCTTTTTACGACCCGACCTGCGATTTTCAAAGGACGGTCAAGGAAGGAATACCAAATCCCCCCGCCGTACGTTTCCACGTTCAAGGTGAGGTATGCGCCCGATTTTTTTTCGGGGTGTTCTTTGAGCTTGAGGGCAGGAGAATCGGTGTGCGCCGCCGCAATTTTATAGGAAAAGCGATCGAGCGAGCCGATGGTGAAAGCAATAATAGAGCCGCCGTTTCTCACGACGAAATATTTTCCACCTTCGCAAAGCGTCCAATCGTCCGTTTCTAAAAGTTGAATAAACCCGTTTTCCAATAACGCCGCTTTGACGTTGTCTACGGCGTGATAAGCAGTATAGGAAGTTCTTAAAAACTCTTTCAAATCGTGCATAATCAGGAATTACTCCCTTCAAAATTTCTTGTCCCTTATTGTACCACCTTTTTGCGCAAAAGGCAAGTCTTTTGAAAAAATTGTTAAAAAATAACCGAATTTTAGCAAGTTTATCAAAAAAATTTCACAAAGCTATGCAATAATAAAAGAGCATTTCTAAAATAGTAAATTTTCTTAACCAAATTGTTATTTAGCACTTGACAAAATTGTCAAGGGGTTGTATAATATTCCTATAAAATTTTACAAAAGAAAAAAATATTTTGGAGAGTATAAAATGTCTTGTAAAAAAGGAAATTCAAAAATGGCAAAAAATGGTGAATATTTCAAAAAGCTTTTTCATTTGACGAAGCGCAACAATGCGAACACGATTTGTGAGAAGGGTGGGGAGTTTAACGATACGGAAATTCGTTTGTTTAGCGAAATTATCGAGGCGAAAAACGCAGGCAAGCGTTTAATTTCCACGCAGCTTGCAGACCGCTTGGATATTACCCGTTCGGCAATTTCGCAGCTTGTCAACCGTTTGGAAGAGAGAAATATGGTAAAGAGAGTTGCAGACGACGTGGATAGAAAAATTGCGTATATCGAAATGACCGATTATGCCATGGAACGCTACGAAGCGACGAAGAAATGCCTGTTTGCTTTCACGGGTAAATGCGTTGAGCGCATGGGTGAGGACCGTTTTGAGCAAATGTGTTCTATGCTCGACGAGTTTCTTGGTATTATCGAGGACGAAAAATCGAAAAACTAACATAATATAAGAAGTAGTTTTAAGCAAGGAGAGAGATATGTTAAAGCTCATTGACATTAAGAAAGACTATGCCACAGGCGCAAGCGCAGTACATGCGCTCAAAGGAGTGACTCTTTCTTTCCGCAGGAACGAATTTGTGTCCATTTTAGGCGCGAGCGGCTGCGGTAAGACGACGATGCTCAATATTATCGGCGGTTTGGATAAGTATACGTCAGGGGATTTGGTGATCAACGGCAAATCCACGAAAGCGTATAAGGACCGTGATTGGGACGTTTATAGAAACCATAGAATCGGTTTCGTATTCCAATCCTACAATTTGATTCCCCACCAAACGGTATTGGGGAATGTAGAAATCGCGCTTACAATCGCAGGCTTGCCCAAAGCGGAACGCAAAGCCCGTGCGACGGAAGCCTTGAAAAAGGTGGGGTTGGAAAAGGAACTCCACAAACGCCCCAATCAGCTTTCGGGCGGACAAATGCAACGTGTTGCAATCGCGCGTGCGCTTGTCAATAATCCCGAAATTCTGCTTGCCGACGAACCTACGGGCGCATTGGATACGGAAACGAGCGTGCAAATTATGGATTTGATCCGTGAAATCGCGGGCGAGCGCTTGGTTATTATGGTCACGCACAACCCCGAGCTTGCGGAGCAGTACTCCACCCGTATTGTAAAATTGCAAGACGGCTTGGTGCTTTCCGACTCCAATCCCTACGACGGTGAGGACTACGCCCTCGTCCAAGAAACGGAAACGGTCGAGGAAGTAGCGCAAGAAGAACAAACGGAAGAAGTTGTAGAAACGCCTGTTAAAAAGAAGAAGACGAAGAAGGAACGCTCGGCGATGTCGTTTGGTACGTCGCTTGGGTTGAGCGCAAGAAACCTGATGAGCAAGAAGGGCAGAACGACAGTCACGTCGATTGCCGGCAGTATCGGTATCATCAGCGTTTGCTTGGTATTGGCGCTTTCCAACGGTTTCAACAATTTCATTGCCAAGACGGAAGAAGATATGCTTGCGTCCTCGCCTGTCGGCGTTGCTCGCCAAACGGTGGACGTAGATGCCATTATGAAGGGTATGTCGGGGCATGCGGATATGCCGAAGCTTTCCGAGCTTGACAACCAAGTCTACATAAACTCCTTCCTCTCGAACATCGCAACGGGGATGATGATCAATAACAAAATCACCCCGCAGTACGTTTCCTATTTGGAAGCGATGCCCGACGATTATTACGAAGTTATTCAATATACCTACGGCATCGAGCAACTGCAATATAATATGTTCATGAGTGATCCCGAGTTCTGGAAATTGAATCCGGAGCTCCCCGCACCGACGGCGGAAACCTATTATTCCCTCTACGAATTGCAAAATAACTACGGCCAAGCATTGATTGCGGACGGCAAGAGTTATGCGGATTTGGTTGCCTACGTAGATATTTTGCCCGACGTTGTTTCGACGTTGCCTGGTTCGACGGATTTTGATAGCAAAGACTATTGCGACTACGTGATGTCGCAGTATGAATTTGTGGGCAATGAAACGGATAGACTTCCCGAAAATGCGAATGAAGCGGTGTTTGTTATTGGCGATAATAACGACGTGACGGATATGGCGCTTGGTCAGCTTGGGATCATCACTGCGCCCGAATTTTTGTCCTTGCTTTACGCAGGCGATCCCGAAGGCGCGCCCGAGGGTTTCCCGCTCGTGGAATCGGTGTTGGATCAAAAGCTGGCGTTTGAGCGTATTTATAATTCGGAATTCTTGCTGTTCAATAACGATGCGCTCTATGAGGAAAATGCGATGGGGAACGAGTTTGCCTTTACCTACGACGGCACACAGGACCTTTCTAACGCAACCGAAGGGAAGGATTATCGCAAGATTAAGATTACGGGTATTTTGCGTTTGAAGGACGGCTTAAACAACGGTTGTTTGAACGCAGGCTTGAATGTCACGGAAAACCTCGTCAACGAATTTATCCAGGAAAACAAAACGGCGAAGATCGTGGAATATATCCATCAAAATCCCACGAAAATTCCTGCGCTTAATTTGAATAATCCCAACTTCGTAAAATCGGGCACCTTCCAAGCCATTGAAGCGCTTGGCGCGATGGGCGCAAGCGATGAAATCGATAGAATCAATCTCTACACGTCAAACTTCGAGACAAAGAAGAAGATGCTTTCCTATTTGGACGAATGGAACGAAATGTGTGCGGACGGAGTCACTGTCACGGACTCGGAAGGCAACGAATTGACCCTTTCCGATGAATTTGAAATTAAGTATAGCGATACGATCGGTATGATGATGGACATGGTGGAAATGATGTTGGACGCAATCACCTACGTGCTTGTCGCCTTTACGAGTATTTCCCTTGTCGTATCTTCGGTTATGATCGGGATTATCACCTACGTATCCGTTGTGGAGCGCGTCAAGGAAATTGGCGTTTTGCGCTCGCTCGGTGCGAGAAAGAAGGACATCAAAAACCTGTTCAATGCGGAAACCTTTATCATCGGTTTGGCGGCGGGCGTTTTGGGTGTCGCGGTCACCTACATTCTTTCCTTGGGTATCAACGTAATCTTTAGCAAGGTGGCAGGCATTACGAACATTGCGGCGTTGCCTTTGCCGTCTGCAGTCGTGATGATTTTGATCAGCATCACCTTGACCTTGATCAGCGGCTTGATTCCTGCCAAGGCGGCGGCGAAGAAGGACCCTGTGGTTGCTTTGAGAACCGAATAAAAACGCATATATGCGTCGCAATACGGCGTCGGGCTTGCGTTTTGCCTTGCTCATTTACGCACGGTAAATTCCCGTCGGCAAATCCGCGCCCTTCTTGTCTTGCTTGCATCTCTGCGTTTTTGACAAGCAACGTAAACCATTCGGGTGCAGCGCCACGCGGGCGGTATACTTTGCAATACGTTGTCAAGCTCAATAAAACAAATAAGGAAGCCCATTTTTGGGCTTCCTTTTATCGTGCATAAAAAAGCCGAAAGGAAACATACTGTGCTTAGGAGGGAAAGATTTATGCGCATTGTCAATATTATTGCTTATATTTTGGTCATTGTCGGCGCGGTAAACTGGGGCTTATTCGGCTTGTTTAACTTCAACCTCGTATCCTCGATTTTCTCGGGTGCACGTACGGTTGGTTCGGTAATCGTTTACTCGCTGATTGCACTTTCGGCGCTTTGGCTCATTCTTTCTCCGTTCATCACGAACGGCGTATTGTGGCTGAAAAATAGAGACGCGGAATAATCGCAACGAACTAAAAAAACGGGTTTTCTCATTTCGAGAAAACCCGTTTTTACCTATTTACAAAATTATTGAAGATTGCTTTGCGCAGTCAAGGTGGGGGAGTTTAACCCAAAGCGTTTCACCGATTCCACAGCGTTTTGGCACATACGTTTGGTCTTATAATGCTCGCCCAAGCAAAGGAGCTGACCGTTGCCGTTCAAGAGCTTATAGATATAATCGCCGCGCTTGGTGAGGGTGATGCGGAAGTTTCCGCTTGCAATATTCTTCTTGTGCGTTTGAATCCCGTTTACTGCGCCGATATACGTCGTGTATTCTTCGGAGGAAAGGAGTTTTTCGCCGTTGTTGGCAAAGAGCTCGAAATAGTAAATTTTCTCGCCCTGATCGTCTTGTATTGTCTCGATAACCCACTTCCCAACGCAGCCTTCCGCCAAAGTAGGCAGGGGAGCGTTGTCGTCCTTAGGCGTTTTGACGTACTGTTCTTGCACCGCTTCGTCCAAGACCGCCGTTTCCGCAAACCGTTTTACGGAAGCGACTGCGCTTTCGCAACGCATACGAGTGGAATAGTTTGCGCCCGTGCAAAGGAGTAAATTTTTGCCGCTCATCAGCTTGAAAATATAATCTCCTTTCTTCGAAACGGTAATCTTGAAATTATCTCGTGCGATATTCGTTTTATGCGTTTCGATGCCACGCAACACACCTGCGTAGGACGTGTATTCTTCGGAGGAAAGAAGTGCTTCGCCGTTGGAAGCGTGCAGCTCGAAGAAATAGGTTTCCTCTGCATCTTCCTCGTCCGTAATCAAACGGCAAACCACCCATTTCCCTTTATAACGAACGTTCTCTTTTTCCACGTTTTCCTTTTTCGTTGCGGACATGGTAGGGGCTTTTTCTTCCTTGACCCTTTTTACAGCGCTTGCAGGTACGGCAGGCTTTGCTTTCGGCTTGCTTGCAGGTGCGGTCGGTTTTTTCGCATTTTTCACCGTTGTTTCTTCCGTCTTTGCGATGGCTACCGTTTCTTCGGCTTGCGCTATATTTGCCGCCCTTTCTTCCGTTTTGCTTTCCGCAAGGACTGCTTTTTCCGCAACGGATGCAGCTTCTTTTGCAGGCTGTTCTTCCGCAACGGGAGCGGTTTCTTTCGCAGTCGGTTCTTCTAAAACCGCCGCTTTTTCTTCCGTTTTAACGGCTACGGGCTTTTCTTTCAGCTCCTGCATAGCCTGTTTTTTCGCCTTTTTCGCTTTCTTGCTGAAACCGAGTGCAATGATCAAGGTCAAGAGAACGAGTAGCGCCGAACTGGCCGTGATCGCGGTCATTACAAGGTTGTCTTTGCAAAATTCTACGGTCTGTTTGATAAGTTCCATATCCTTTGCTCCTATCGTTTTTGAATTTATTATACGTTGCTTTTGTGATAAAAATTCTATTGTTTTTATATTTTAATATAAAAAAATGAAAAAGTCAAGGCAAAAATTTGAAAATTTTGCAAGAGTTTTTTTCAAAAAATTGACAACAGCGAAAAAATAGGGTACAATGAAGCTATGAAGAAAATAGACTATGCCGTAATCGGCGGCGGCGCATCGGGTTTGATTCTTGCAAATGCGCTCGCAACACAATTAAAAAGTCAAGGCAAAAGCGCGCGAATCGTGCTTTTTGAGCGTTTGGACCGTGTGGGGAAAAAGCTTTCCGCAACGGGCAACGGGCAGGGGAATATCACCAACGTCGAGGCGTTGGAAACGGAATACTTCACCTTCTCGAAAAAGCAACCGCTTATCCAAAAAATCCTTTCGGCGTTTGGTCCGCAATCCCTGCGGGAATACTTTTTGTCGCTTGGCGTGCCTCTTTGTGCGGACGAGCGCGGCAGGGTGTACCCTGCGAGCCGTCAAGCCTCCGCATTGACTGACGCACTCCGTTTTGCAATTCGTGAGCAGGGCGTGGAGCTTTGCTTGGGCGCAAAAGTCACTTCCTTGCAAAAATCGGGCGAAGATTTTCAAATCACCGTCGAAACGCAATCGAGCGAGCAGGTATACACAGCGAAAAAAGTTGCCCTTTGCACGGGCGGAAAAGCGGCGAAAAACTTCGGCACGAACGGCTCGGCTTATGCGCTTGCGCAAGCGTTCGGGCATACCGTCACCCCCCTTTATCCCTCGCTCGTACAGCTCAAAACGGACACGGCATACACCAAGTCCTTAAAAGGTATTCGAGTGGCAGGGGGAAAACTCACCGCGTACACGCCTACGGGCTTGCATACATTTCAAGGGGATATTATTTTCACGGACTACGGCATTTCAGGCGATGCGGTATTCCGTGCTTCCGCTTATTTAGCCGACCAAATCGAGGGTGGGAAAGTGCGAGTTGCTATCGATTTCTTGCCCGAAATCTCGCAAGAGGAAATTATAGAAATCCTGAAAAACAAACAATCGGCGTTTCCTGCGCTCGAAAGCTCCGAGCTTTTATTCGGTGTGGTGAATAACCAAGTCGGCAGAGCGATTTTCAAGCGCGCAAACGGCGATACGCAAAAAGCGGCGCAGCTTGTCAAGGATTTTTCCTTGCAGGTGACCGGTTCGCTCGGGTTTGATTACGCACAAGTGACGAAGGGAGGCATTCGCTTAGACGAAGTCACTGACGGCTTGGAAAGCCGCCTTGTGGAAGGCTTATATTTTGCAGGGGAAGGCTTGGACGTAGACGGCCCTTGTGGTGGTTTTAATTTACAATGGGCATACTCTTCCGCACGCATGGTTGCACTGGAAATATCAAAAGATGGGGGGCAGGTATGAGTTTACGCACCCTTTCGGATATCAAATTGCCGATTACGGCGAGTGAAAAAGAGCTCGTCACACTTGCCGAAAAAAAGCTCGGCGGTAAGGCAGGGTATTTCGCTATTAAGAAAAAATCGTTGGACGCACGAGATAAAAGCAACTTGCGCTACGTCTATACGATCGAATTTTCCAAAACGCCGCAAACGTCCGTTGAGGAACGCTTGGAAACTCTTCCGTCCTACAAGCAACCCCAAGCCCCCGTTTTGGTGGTGGGGAGCGGCCCGGCAGGGCTTTTTTGCGCATTAAGACTGCTCGCACGCGGCATCAGGCCGATTGTGATTGAACGGGGGGCACCCGTCGAGGAACGAGAAAAATCCATGCAAACCTTCTTCACAACGAAACGCTTGGACGTAAACTCCAACGTACAATTTGGCGAAGGGGGCGCGGGTACTTTTTCGGACGGCAAGCTCAATACCCAAACGCACGGCGCGCTCAATCGTGAAGTGTTAAAAACCTTCGTGCGTTTCGGCGCACCCGAAGAAATATTGTGGCTTTCCAAACCGCATATCGGTAGTGATAACTTAAAAAAAGTCGTCAAAAATATGCGAGAATACTTACTTTCAAAAGGTGCAGAGGTTCGTTTCCACACCCTTTTAGAGGACGTAAAAATCCAAAACGGAAAAATAGAGAAAGCGGTATTAAAAAGCTTAAACTCGGACACGGTAGGGGGAAAAACGGAAGAAATCGCCGTTTCGGCGGTTGTTCTTGCCATCGGGCATAGTGCAAGAGATACCTTTGAAATGTTGCTTTCACGTGGTGTACCCATGCGCCAAAAGGATTTTGCCGTGGGTGTGCGTATCGAGCATTTGCAATCGAAAATCGGGTTTGCGCAGTACGGCAAGGACTATACAAAACTTCCTGCCGCCGATTATAAGCTGGTATCTCATGCGTCCGACCGTGCCGTCTTTACCTTTTGTATGTGTCCGGGCGGCTACGTTATGCCCTCGTCGAGCGAGCTTGGCGGCGTCGTCACCAACGGTATGAGCAACTACGCGCGAGATAACGTCAATGCTAATAGCGCCTTGATTGCGCAGGTAAACGCCCAGGATTTTGGCAGCGAACACCCCTTGGCAGGGATTGCCTTCCAACGCAAGCTGGAGCAAGCGGCGTTTGTGGCAGGCGGCAAAAATTATGCCGCCCCCGTGCAGCTCGTCGGCGATTTTTTACAAGACAAGGTAAGCGCAGGCTTTGGCGAAGTCAAGCCCACGTATGCGGCGGGTACGGCGTTTGCCGATTTGCGTGAGGTGCTTGGCGTTCCGATTGCAGACTCCTTAAAGAAAGGGATTTTGGATATGGATAGACGCTTGCGCGGCTTTGCGTGCGCAGATGCGGTGTTGACGGGCGTGGAAAGCCGCACAAGCTCCCCCGTGCGCATCGAGCGCAATGAAAACCTGCAATCGATCGGCGTGAAAGGGATTTTCCCCTGCGGCGAAGGGGCTGGGTACGCAGGCGGTATCACTTCCTCAGCCGCCGACGGTTTACGAGTAGCAGACGGAATATTCGCTTATTTTCAATCGCCATTGCTTTAATCGGTATAAAAAATACGATTTATTGCCATTTTTTAATCATTTTCACAATACTATCACAAAACTTTCATATATTTTTCACAATATAGGAATAAAATTGAATTTATCAAAAGCCCGAAAAGGGATAGGGGGGTAGCGTGGAAATCGGGAAAGGTTTTACGTTACGAAAGGATTAAGAGAATTCACGAAGAAGTGTAAAAACGACTATACTAAACTTTTTTCATATTCTCTCACTAAGGTATGCGGCTCACGTGTGATACGTGGGTCGTATATCATTTTATAGAGAAAATTATTCTTTTGTGGATAGGTGAAATTTTTATTTTTTCATTTCCTTTTTTTTGCTTGCAAAAATTCTTTGCTTGTGGTATAATCCCTATATGTGGAATATTTCTACAAATGTGGAGTAAAAGCGATGGAAGAAAAGGGAAGAAAGGTAGATAGAAGAATCCAAAAGACGAGAACGGCGATTCATCAGGCGTTCGTTTCTTTGTTGGTAGAAAAGTCGATAGAGAAGATCACAATCAAGGAAATTGCGGAAAAGGCGAACGTCGATAGAAAGACAATCTACAATTATTACGAGGGCGTTTACGATATCCTCGATTATTTGGAAAACGAAGTAGTGGTACGAATCGAGAGTGCGATGGCGCAGGTAGACGAGGTATTAAAACAACCCTTGCAGTTTTTTGAAGCGCTTAATCAGGTTTTGAGTGAGAATATTGTGTTTTGCAATCATTTAATGAAGGTGGATTCCAACTCTCGCTTGATTGTAAAAATTATCAATTTCTTACGGGAAAAGATTTGGAATACGATTTTGAAGGATGCGGAGCTTGACCGCTCCGAGTACGAGTTTGCCGCAGAATTTTTGACGGCGGGGATTTTCTATTCCTATCGCGCGTGGTTTAATTCCGACCGTAAAAAACCGCTTTCGGAATTTTCCGAAGAAATCGGGGAAATGGTCTTGCGCGGCTTGCCCTCGCTTACAAGTAGATAAAAATTTTAATAAAAAAACGCCGAAGCGGAACGCTTCGGCGTTTTTGATTGCTATCTTTTAGATTTTTGCGATTTTGAGTTTCAAGGTCAAGAGCTTTGCGCCTTCTTTCTTGGGAACGTCTTCGTTTGTAAGGTGGATTTGGGCAATCTTCGTATAGCCTTCTCCCGTGGGGTAAGCGCAACGGATTTTGCTTTCTTCCTTCGGCGTAGACACTGCTTTAATCGCCTTATAATAAATCTCGCTCATCAAACGGATTCTATCGAAGGTCACGTATTCGTTCGCTTGGTGAATGGTCGCTTCCTCGTCCTTCATTTCAGGCCCGAACGCCACGCCGCACTTCAAAGCGCGTGCATACGTACCGCCGCCGATTGCGATGGGAGCGGCATTTTCGCCCGTCGCTTCGTTGTAAACGCCCATCAACGTTTGGATAAGCTCTCCCTTGGGATTGTTGTAAAGGGGGGCTTGATAGTTCACTATCTCGTACGCAATACCGTTCTTTTCCAAAAGCTCTAAAATTTCTTCCTTTTTATGGGTCGCAGGGAAACGGATATCCGCCGTCACCGTCAACACGCCGTCTTGGTATTTTGCAAGGTCGGGGGACATTGTCAAATAACCCGTTTCGTCCTGCATAGTTTTCAAGCCGAGGGAGTCGGCAAAAAGTATGTCGTAGGCTTTTTTACAATCCTCGTTCGTTTGCGCCAAGAAGGCAAGGAGCGCTTCGAGTGCGTTCACGCCCTTTTCGGGGGTAGAGCCGTGTGCGGACTTGCCGTAAGCGGATAAAATATTCGTCGTGTTGTCGTAGGAAAGACTTGCGCCGGCTACGGGCGTTTGATACTCGACAAGCTTTGCCGCAGGCTTTCTATACAGCACGGCGCTTGCGTTATCGCATACCATATTCACCCGTTCGCCTGCGTTCAACGCGGACATGGGTGCTTCGTTTATCGGGAATTGCAGGGCAAGATGCAAAATGCCCTTTTCCGCATAAATCACAGGGAAATCGGCGTCGGGGGTAAACCCTTCTTCGGGCATCACCGCCACTTCGTTATAGTGTTCGATGCATTTCCAGCCCGCTTCTTCGTTGCAGCCAACGATCAATTTCAAGGTTCTCGCAGGAACAAAACCCTCGTCTTTAAGCGCTTTCAAGGCATACAAGCAAACGACGGCAGGGGTTTTATCGTCCATTGCGCCGCGCCCCCAAATTTTCCTGCCGGCAACGCCGCCGTCGGAAAGCTCGTCGTTAATTACGCCACCGAAGGGGGGATATTTCCAACCGCTGCCTGCGGGGACAACGTCCAAATGCGCAAGAATGGCAAAGTCCTTGCCCTCGCCAAACACCACTTCGCCTACGTAATTATCATAGTTGTGCGTTTCAAAGCCCATGCTGTTTGCAAGGTCAAGGAAATACTGCAAGCAGTCCGCCGTTTCCTTTCCAAAAGGACAGTTTTCTTCCGCCGCTTTCAAAGAGGAATCGAATTTCAGGATTTCCACCGTCGAATTTACGATATCGTTGAAATATTTTTCCATATTTACCACGTTCCTTATCAATTTCCGCACCCTTGAAGAAGAAAGGGTTACGTTATTTATTATACACGATTTTTTCATTTTGGTAAACAAAATATAGGGTACAACGCAAAAAAATATTTTTTTTCAAAGCCTTGCTTTGACTTTTATAAAAAAGTGTGCTACAATAAGCTTGAATCACTATGAAAAGGAAAGGGGTATCATCTATGGGTTTGCACGACGGACATAGAAAACGCCTAATGGAGAAATTAGATAGCGGCACGTTGCT
>JAZORL010000083.1:0-4398 GCA_045656625.1 Candidatus Scatosoma sp.
ATGCCTACGATATCTACGTTATATTTCTTCATAATTTCTCCGTTACGCCTTAATAGACATCAGCTTAAAGCCGTAATATTCTTCGAGCGACCACTTCGATTTATCGCAACCGATCCCCGATTGTTTTGCGCCTGCGTGCGGTGTAAACTCATTGCCACCTGCGCCGTTTACGAAGATTTCGCCCGCTACTACGTTTTGCAAAAATTGATTTACTTCTTTGGTGTTGTGACCGTAGAAATATGCGGACAAACCGTAAATCGTATTGTTCGATTTTTCAATCGCTTCATCGAGCGTATCAAAGGGTTGCAAAGGAATAATCGGTCCGAAAATTTCTTCTTTCGATACTCGCATATCGTCGGTTACGTCCACCAGTAATGCAGGCTCCATAAATGCGCCCGCGCCTTCGGGTACTTTTCCGCCGTACGTCAATTTTGCGCCCGACTTTACCGCGTCTTCAATCAAACCAAGCAGTCTATCACGTTCTTTCTTGTTGATAACGGGGCCCATAATTTGTCCTTCGTCCTTCCATTTGCCAAGCTTAACGTTTGCAAGTTTCTTTTCAATCGTTTCGCAAAGTTGAGGATAGATGCTTCTTTGAATATAAATTCGATTATAGTTGACACAGGTTTGACCGGCGAAACCGATTTTCTTTGCAATAATACTGTCCGCGACTTCGTCAATGTCCACGTCAGGCATAACGACAACGGGCGCATTACCGCCAAGTTCCAACGAATATTTCTTCACGGACGTTGCGCTTTGTTGCAACAACTTCAAGCCCGTTTCATACGAACCGATTAAGCTAATCATTCTGGGAATCGTGCTTTCGTTAAGCGTTTTTGCAACTTCGTTTGCAGGACCGGAAACGATGTTGAGTACGCCCTTGGGGAAACCGATTCTTTCCGCAATTTCACCAAGATACAAGGTCGCAAGCGGCGTTTCACTCGACGGCTTGATAACGCAAGTACAGCCCGAAGCAATCGCAGGACAAGCCTTTACGCTGGCATTCCCCAAAGGATAATTCCACGCAACGTGTCCTACCGTAACGCCGATAGGCTGTTTCGCCAAAATGTAATGAGTATCCGTATTCGGACCAGGTAAAACTTCCCCATTGATTCTCTTTGCTTCGTCTGCGTAGTATCCAAGCGAAATAATCCACCAATCTACGTCCGCGCAAGCGAAAGGATACGTTCTGCCCGATTCCATAGTAATAAGCTCTACGAGTTTATCACGTTCCTTTACACATTCATCTCTGAACTTATACATCCAGTTTGCTCTTTCGTTGACAGGTGTTTTCGACCAAGTTTCAAACGCCTTTTCCGCTGCAAGCAATGCTTCCGTTGCTTGTTCCGCGTTCGCGCAGCTTACTTCCCCCACAACTTCATCCGTGGCAGGATTATATACCGCGCTCGTTTTTCCTTTTCCTTCTACGCATTTACCGTTTATATATTGCTTAAACATACTTTTCTCCTACTTATAACTTTTCGGCTCTTTGTTGGTTTCTAAAGCCCTTTAAGCCCTTTGCGCCCAAGAATTTCGCATTGTCACCAAGTTCTTCTTCGATTTCAAGGAATCTGTTCCCTCTATCGCCTACCGCGCTTTCACGAATAGAACCTGCGTTGATACCTACGGCATAATCGGCAATCGAAGCGCCTTCCCCACGGCTGTCCGAAGGCATAATCGCATAGTTGTTCTTATATGCGTATTGAATCATTTCAAACGCTTCCGACAGCGTTCCGATTTGGTTTACCTTCAAAAGTACCGCATTCGCCGCGTTTTGGCTGATACCGTATTTTACGCGTTCAAGATTGGTGGTGAATAAATCGTCGCCGACGATTTGAATACCGCTTTCTTCGGTCAATTGCGCCGTCGTTTCGTAATCGTCTTCGTTGAACGGGTCTTCGATAATGACAAACGGATAATCCTTGATGATTTGCATATAGAAATCATACAATTCTTTCTTGGTCTTTGCCCTATCGTCAAACAAGCCGTAATATTTATCGTCCTGCTTATTGTGATAGGTATCCGTCGCTACGTCCATTTGGAAACCGACCTTGCCTTCATAGCCCGCCTTAATGATGGTGTCCATCATATCGTCCCAAATTTCTCTATCGCATTTATATACGCCCTTAGGCACGGCAAAAAAGTCGCGTTTGCTCTGCACACCGCCGAATTTTTGTTCCATCTTCTTCGACCATAAATACTGAATATCCCAAGCCGCATAAGACGCTTCGGAAAACTTATTAAATCCGTAGCACATAACGGACATCGTCGGTTTTCCGCCGGGCGTCGTCGTACCGCCGCCGTATCTGCTATCACCAGCAACAAGACCTACGCCGGGTACGGGTAAATACATTGCGTTTGCACCGCCGATATGACGGTATAAGGGAATACCCAAAGCGTTTGCGCCCGCCTTCAAAACAGCCGCCGAAACAGCCGCCGTAGCGTTGCCGCCGAGCTTTGCCTTTACGTTCGGCATAATGGAGAGCATTGCCATATCCACTTCCATTTGATTTGCCGCGTCCATACCGATTAACGCAGGACCAATAATATTGTTGATATTGTCCACTGCGTTTTGAACGCCCTTACCGCCGAACATCTTACCGCCGTCAAATGTGAAATCAACTTCGTGCGTACCGATGGAGATCCCAGAAGTACACATACCGCGTCCTTCCGCGCCGTTTTCCGTTATAACGATTGCTTCTACACCAGGCTTACCGCGATTGGTGTACACCTGTCTTGCTCTAATTGATTTTATCGTGCTTCCTTTCATATTCCTTTTCCTTTAAAACGTGATAGTATCGGGGTCGGGTGCTTCTCCGCAACTTCCAGAAAGACTTGCAATCAAATCCATATCTTCTGCGGATAATTCAAAATCAAATATGTCCGTGTTGTCTTTAATTCTAATCGGATTTGCTGACTTCGGCAAAGATACGAAATCGTTTTGCAAACACCATCTCAAACAGATTTGTGCAATCGTTTTGTTGTATTTCTTGGCAAGATTTTGCATCACTTCGTTATCGAAAATCAAACCCGTACCAAAGGGACTGTACGCTTCTACAACGATATCGTTTTCTCTGCAATACTTCACGATTTCAGGCTGATCGATACCGGGGCAAAGCTTCAATTGGTTTACCATAGGTTTAATTTCCGCCGTTTCCATTAACGCTTCAATGTGATGAGGCATAAAGTTGCTAACGCCGATTGCGCGGATTTTCTTTGCTTTATACAACTCTTCAAACGCTCTCCACGTTTCCTGCATCGCCGTCTTCCAAATCCCTCTAAACTGAACGGGGTTCGGCCAATGAATCAAATACAAGTCAAGATAATCTACGCCGAGCTTTTTAATGGTCAACTCAAACGCTTCCATCGTCGCTTCATAACCGTGGTTTGCGTTGCGCAACTTACTGGTTACAAAATACTCTTCTCTTTTCAAGCCGCTTGCTTTCAAGCCTGCGCCTACGCCAAGCTCGTTGCCGTAAGCAGCCGCCGTGTCAATCAGCTTATATCCGTGCGACAATGCCGCCAACACCGAAAGCTTTGCCGTTTCGTTGGAAGATTGCCAAGTCCCAAGACCAACGCAAGGAATTTCAACGCCGTTATATAATTTATACGTATCTTGAATCGACTTCATTTTTTTCACCTTATCTATTTTCAGCTCTGTAATTCAAAGAATCCATAATCGTTCTTCTAGTATTCTTCTCGATTTGTTCGTAGTTGTGTTCGTTAATCGCGTTGTTTTCCGCAAACATCCAGTCGCCGCCGCACGCAAGCGTCCACTTATGCTTCAACAAGGGCAAGAAGTTTTTTCCGTTCAAACCGCCCGTACATACCCATTCGATATTACCGAAAGGTCCGTAATTGTACTGTGCAAGCGTATCCACGCCGCCCATTTGATATACAGGGTAGAATTTTACTACGTTGATACCATAGTCCATTGCTTGCAACAGTTCACTTGCCGTAACGCAACCAGGCAATACAGAAATATTGTTCTTCACGCAAAATTCTACTACGTCCTTTCTAAAACCAGGCATAACGATAAAGTTCGCGCCAAGGTCAACCACTTTTTTCGCCATATCGAGGTTCATAACGGAGCCTGCGCCCACTTTACATTCAGGAACTTCCTTCGCTACCTGATATAACATTTTTTCGTTTTCACCGCGCATCAAGATTTCACATACGGGAAGTCCTGCATTTACCAAAGCTTTCGCCGCAGGTACGCCTGCTTCGATGTCCGTCGTTGCTATAATAGGGCAAATCCCCGTTGTTTTTAATACGCCATAAAGTTCTTTATCCATAATATCACCTCTCAAAAATTATTCTTCAATATTAATGTTTACGCCCGTCATTTTAGACAGTTTCATATACCCAGCCGCCATTGCGTCCGTGATTTCCAAATAG
>JAZORL010000084.1:0-12838 GCA_045656625.1 Candidatus Scatosoma sp.
GCGACATGGAGAAAAAACGCGACCTTTGCGACGGCGTTATTTGCGTGCTAGACGCGCGCGCACCGATTGCGACGGTGAATAAAAACTTAAAAAAGATTTTCGGCGAAAAGCCGATTTTATACGTACTCAACAAATCCGACCTTGCCGACAGTGCGAAGGTGGATTCTTTCTTAAAATTCTTCGAAGCAAGGGGCAGGTACGCGGTGAAATGCGATTCGACGAACATTTCGACGAAACGAATTTTGCTGCAAAAGCTCAATGCCATTACGGAAGAAAAGCGTGAAAGAGCGCTTGCAAAAGGGTTAAACCGCACCTTCCGTTTTATGGTCGCAGGGATTCCCAACACGGGCAAAAGCACGATTGTCAATCTTTTGAGCGGACAAAAACGTGCCAAGACGGGCGATAAGGCAGGGGTCACGCGCGACGTACGTTGGCTTAAATGCGGCGGTTTTGATTTGCTTGATACCCCCGGTACGATGCCCCCGTCCTTTGATAATCAATACCATGCACGCCATTTGGCGTATATCGGCAGTATTAACGACGATATTTTGGATATGGACGACGTAGCCTTGGAACTTTTGGGTGAGCTTGCGGAAACCTATCCCAATTACTTGACGGAACGCTATGGCATCACCGATTTTTCTAAAAAACTCGGTATGTATGAGGCGGTTTGCAAACGTAGAGGGTTTATGCTCCGTGGTGGCGAATTTGATTATGAGCGTGGCGCAAAAGCGATCATCGACGATTTTAGAAAGGGTAGAATTGGTAAAATCACATTGGAAAAAGCGAGTGATTACACCGATTTTGAGTTTTAATTATGGCAACGAAAAAGGTTTGGAATAAAGAAGAAAAATTGCAATACGAAAATGCGTTGCAAGCGAAAGGCTATCGTTTTATTGCAGGCGTGGACGAGGTAGGGCGCGGACCTTTGGCTGGTCCTGTCGTGTGTGCGGCGGTGATTATGCCGCTTGACGAGGAATGCCTTGTTGTCGGCGTAGATGATAGCAAAAAACTTTCCGCTAAAAAGCGTGAGCAGCTTGCCGAGGAGATTAAAAATAAGGCGTTAGCCTATACCGTGGTCGAGGTGAGTGAAGAAGAGATTGATAGAATCAATATTCTTGAAGCGACGAAGTTGGGTATGAAAAAGGCGATTGAAAGCCTTGAAATTACCCCCGACGTCGTGCTTACGGACGGGAATATGACGATCGATATTTCCCTGCCCCAGCACAGCGTTATCCATGGCGATGCGCTTTCCTATTCCATTGGCGCAGCGAGTATTATTGCGAAGGTATATCGGGATAACTTAATGGTCGAGTTTGCAAAAGAATACCCTCATTACGGGTTTGAAAAGAATATGGGTTATGGTACGGCTGCGCATATTCAAGGGATTAAGGAGCACGGGTTATGCAAAATTCACCGCAGGACCTTCACAAAAAAGTTTTAGGGAGAAAGGGCGAAAAGCTCGTCGAAAAATACCTGAAAAAGCAGGGCTGTAAGCTTCTTGAAAAGAACTACAAGACCCCCTTTGGCGAAGCGGATTTGATTGTGTTGGACGGAGAGGAAATTGCCTTTGTGGAAGTAAAAACGAGGACGGACACGAAGTACGGCACGCCTGCGGAGGCGGTTGGGACGGATAAACAACGCCGCTATCGGCAAATCGCACAAGCCTATTGGTTAAAAATAGGCAGAGAACCCAACGCGCGGTTTGACGTGGCGGAAGTGTATGCGGACGGGAAAATTGAATATATAAAGTACGCCTTTTAAGGCACGAATTTCGACAAGAAAAACGGGGGTTTTACAAAACCCCCGTTTATTTTATATCCGCTATTTATTATAATGAAAGGGAAATGAGTGTATATATCGAGTACGCGCTTGCGGAAAACTTTCTATACGACGGGATTTTTTTAAGTCTTGCGCTGTATGCCGCGCGAGAGAAGCTGCGGTGGAGAAAAATCCTTTTTTCGGCGGCGATAGGGTCGGCGTTTGCGCTCATTTATCCGTTTTTAAAGCTACCGATTTTGTTGGGGGTACTATTAAAGATAACCGTCGGCTGTTTGCTTTGTATGCTCGCCTTTGGGCGAATTGAAAATGCAAAGGATTGGAAAGGATACGCCCTGACTATTTTTTTCTTCTTTCTCGTCGCTTTTGGCTTTGGCGGCGCGTTGCTTGGGATCACAAGGGGCGCATTCTCTCAAAAAATTCCCTCGTGGATTGTTTTTTTCTGTGTATGCGTCTTCTCCTTTCTTACGATTTACGCCATACGGAAATTATACGCAAGGAAGGAGCTATATCAATATATCTATCCATGTGAAATAGAGGCAAACGGCAATACTGTACGCGCAGACGGCTTTTTTGACAGCGGAAATCAAGCGACGAAAAAAGGCTTGCCGATTTGCTTTCTTTCCCCCGAGCTTATTTATGATTTATTCCTCACGAAAAAAGCGGAAGGCAGGGAGCAGGTACGAGATGAAATGGAAATTCGGACCATATCAGGAACAAAAAAAATCCCGTTATATTTAGGGAAAATATGTGTTTTTGATAGGCGGATAAAAATAGAAAAAACGGTATATTTTGCATCGAGCGCGAATATGATACGTCGAGAGTATAAAATACTTCTTCATGCAAAAACGTTGGAAGGATAAGCTATGAGTTTTAAGGAAGTTTTGCGGATTTTTTTACAAAGGATGATTTCGGATAAAGACGTCGTGGATTACGTTTGCGGAAGCGGGGAAGCGTTGCCCTTACCCTTGTCTGCGGAGGAGGAAAATGAAATGCTGTTGCTCCTTAGCGAGGAGCAGGAAAAGGAACGAGCGAGGACGGCGCTTATTCAGCATAATTTGCGTCTTGTCGTCTATATCGCACGGAAATTCGAGAATACGGGCGTGGACAACGACGATTTGGTTTCTATCGGTACGATTGGATTGATTAAGGCGATCAATTCCTTTCGTGCGGATAAGAATATTAAGCTTGCCACCTATGCGTCAAGGTGTATTGAGAACGAAATTTTGATGTATCTACGCCGTACCTCACGGCTCAAAACAGAAATTTCCTTCGACGAACCGCTCAACACCGATTTTGAAGGGAATGAACTTTTGCTTTCCGACGTACTCGGCACTTCCGCAGAAAGTGTTTACGGGGACGTGGAAGCGAATGCGGAAAGAGAACAGCTCAAAGAGGCATTGAAAAAGCTCTCTGAACGAGAAAGAAAGATTATGTTTTTGCGATTTGGGTTAGAAAACGGAGAAGAAATGACGCAAAAAGACGTTGCGGATTTGCTTGGTATTTCCCAAAGCTACATATCCCGATTGGAAAAGAAAATCATTCTTCGCTTAAAAAAGGAAATCGTAAAAATGGAATAAAAAACCTTTCTTTGGCGCATACTCAACTCATCGCTTGACAGTTCAACACAACCCTGCCCCCCTCATTTTCCTTTTTTACATAGACGGACGAGCAAATGCTTGTCAGCGTCTAAAAGGGGGGAAACTTATGCAAAAAGTAGAAATTTGTGGCGTGGACACGTCCGGCTTGCCCAAGCTGACAGCAAAGGAAAGCGAGGAGCTAATGCTTCGCTTAAAGGCGGGGGATAAACAGGCGCGCGATAAATTTATCGTGGGGAATATGCGGTTGGTGCTGTCGCTTGTCAAGCGGTTTCGTATCAAAAATCTTGGTGCGGACGACGTTTTTCAAGCCGGTTGCGTGGGGCTTATCAAAGCGATTGACGGATTTGACGTGAGCGTAGGTGTGAAATTTTCCACCTATGCCGTGCCGATGATCGTTGGGGAAATTAAGCGCTATCTTCGCGATGGGAACTCCTTGCGTGTTTCACGCAGTATCCGTGATATGGCGTATAGAGTGTTGAAAGCGCGCGAAGAAATCGAGGGGCGTGACGAAGAGGCGACGATTGAGAAGATTGCGCAGGAATTGCAGGTCGCGCAAAGGGAAGTGGTGTATGCGTTGGATGCGATTTCCGATCCCGTATCCCTCTACGAGCCTGTGTATAATAAGTCGGGCGACACCCTTTTATTGATGGATCAGCTGGCGGACGTGAAAAACACGGACGAGATTTGGACGGAGCACGTCGCACTTTCGGAAGCGATGGGACGTTTAGGGGAACGGGAACGAAAGATCCTCTTTTTGCGGTACTTTGAAGGTAAAACACAAACGGAAATTTCCGAAGAGGTGGGTATTTCGCAAGCGCAGGTATCCCGATTGGAAAAGAACGCCCTGCAAAATATCCGCTTAAATATTTCGTGATATAGAAAAACTGTCACCAAAAAATTTTTCCTGCATATAATATAACAGCACTACTTGCAAGGACGGATTTTTATGGAATTGAGTTTTTCGGAGCTTCGCGCAAAAGAAGTGGTAAACACGCAGGACGGCAAAAAATTGGGCAAGGTATGCGACGTTGCGCTTTGTTATCCTGAAAACAAATGGCTGGGGATCGTTGTACCGAACGGACGAGGGTTTGCGTTTAAGAAGAACGAGCTGTTTATCGATTTGAAACACATTGTGAAAATCGGCGAAGACGTAATTTTGGTGAACATTGGTTTGCCGCGCAAGCAAAACGTTTGCAAGAACGAACGAGGCGGCCCGCACGTGCCGCCGCAATGTCCGCCCCCAAATGCAGGCGGTAGGAATTACGAGGAATTTGAATAAGAAAAGCGTGGCTTGGGAACTTTCCAAGCCACGCTTTTTGGACCAAGAACAATCAATTTAGGAAAATTTTTCAAAAAATTCTTAACTATGGTTAATTTTTGTTTGACTTTTACATAAAAATAAGGTATAATCTTTTCGAAATGAATAGAGGACTGTTTTTTTATTTTCAAAAACTTAACCAAGGTTAAGAAAAGCAGTTGGAGAGGAGGAGTGAACATGAAACTTTTATCGCAGCTTGAAATAGGCGAGCATGCGACGGTGACGGTGGTACATGGCGAAGGAGCGGTGCGCCGTCGTTTGTTTGATATGGGCATTACGCCGGGCGCGCAGGTATATTTAAGGAAGAAAGCGCCTTTGGGTGATCCGATTGAAATTGCCATTCGTGGGTATGAATTGACCTTGCGAAAAGCGGAAGCGGCAAACGTGGAAGTGAAATAAGGGGGGGACAGATGTTAAAATTTGCATTAGCAGGAAACCCGAACTCGGGTAAAACAACCCTTTTCAATGCTTTGACGGGCAGTACGGCGCACGTGGGCAACTGGCCCGGCGTGACCGTGGATAAGCGTGAAGGAACGTATAAAAAGGGCGAGGATCCGGTCGATATCGTAGACTTGCCGGGGATTTACTCCCTATCGCCGTACACGCCTGAGGAAGTGGTGGCGAGAAATTTCGTTTTGGAAGAAAATCCCGATTGTATCATCAATATCGTGGACGCAACGAATTTGGAAAGAAATTTGTATTTGACGACCCAGCTGATGGAATTGAGTGTTCCGATGATTGTGGCGTTGAATATGACGGACGTTTTGAAAAAGCGCGGGGATTCCATCGACGTAAAAACGCTTGAAAAAAGGATTGGCTTGCCCGTCGTGGAAATTTCTGCATTGAAGGGCATGAACGTGGACGATTTGATGGCGCGTGCCTTGGAAACGGTCAAGGTTCGGCGTGCTGGGAAGACCGTTTTGAAGGATAGCATTTTAGGCTCGGCGATTGCGAATGCGGAGATCGCTTTTAAGCTTAAAGGCGTACCTGCCCCCCTCTTTCACGCAATAAAGCTTGTAGAAAAGGACGAAATCGAGGTTAAGAATCACCCCCAAGAAGCAAAGGCGGTGGAAGCTTTTATTCTTGAAAACGTGTGCAAAGAGGGCTTTTGCGGGGACGTGGAAGCGGAGATTGCAGACGCGAGATATAAGTACATAACGGAGCATTTTTCTTCTACCCTTACAAGAGCGAGAAAACTCGATTACACCGAGCTTTCTAAATCGGATAAAGCGGATAAAATCCTTACGCATAAGTGGTTTGGTATCCCCATTTTCTTAGTGATTTTGTTCTCGATTTTCCACTTGACTTTCTCGGAAAATATGCTTTATCTCGGCACGATTATCAAGCCGTTTGGCGAGTGGTGCGGCAAAGAAGGAGCTGAATGGAAAGGGATTTTCTTTACCGACGGGCTTAACTCGCCTGGGATTATTCTCTTTAATGCGCTTGATTATGCGACTTCGCAAATCGGGGAATATTTAGCAAAAGGCTTGAACGGACTGGGCGCAAGCGAATGGGCGATTGGGCTTGTTTGCGATGGCGCTTGGAGCGGTTTGGCGGCGGTGCTGTCCTTCTTACCGCAAATTTTGGTGTTATTCCTGTTCTTCTCGATTTTGGAAGACACGGGGTACATGGCGCGAGTGGCATTTATGCTCGATCGAATTTTCCGTCGTTTCGGCGTTTCGGGCAGAGCGTTCATGCCGATGATTATGGGTTTTGGTTGTTCCGTACCTGCGATGGTAAACACCCGCACGCTTGCGGATGAAAAGGAACGCGCGGCAACGATCAGGGTAATTCCCTTTTTCTCTTGCGGTGCAAAGCTGCCGATTTTAACGGCAATCGCAGGGGGGATTGTCCTTTCGTTTGGAAAGGGGAATGCGGACGTAATTACCTATTCGATGTACGTACTCGGCGTTGTGACGGCGCTTGTTGCATTGCTTGTTATGCGCAACACCACGATGCGTGGCGAAACCTCGCCCTTTATTATGGAACTTCCTACCTATCACCTTCCTGGCTTTAAGAACTTGATGCTCCATCTTTGGGATAAGGCAAAGCACTTTATTGAAAAGGCGTTCACGGTAATCTTCGCATCGACGATTATTATATGGTTCTTGTCGAATTTCTCTTGGAATTGGCATTACGTCGGCGTAGCGGAAATGGAAAAATCCATTTTGGCATCGATTGGGCAGCTGATTCAGCCTCTCTTTACGCCGCTTGGCTTTGGTAGTCAGTTAAAGGCGTTTGGTTGGATGTTTGCGGTGGCGGCAATCACGGGGTTAATCGCAAAAGAAAACGTAATTGCGACCTTCGGCGCATTGGCGGCGGTAATTCTTACTGGGTTTGAAGGCACGGAAGAAGGGATAGCGGAAGTTGCGCTGATTATTCAAGAAACGGGCGTATCGATGCCTGCGTTGATTTCCTTTATTGCATTTAATATGTTGACGATTCCTTGCTTTGCGGCGGTTGCAACGGCAAAAGCGGAGCTTGGGAAAGGAAAATTTAGATGGACTCTCTTATTCTGGCTGGCGGTTTCCTATCTTGTTAGCTGTATGGTGTACACCATTGGTGAATGGGGTTGGACGGCGATCGTATGGGGAATACTTGCGGTATGTGCGGTCGTGGGAATTGTACTGTATAATAAAATTATGGATAAGAAGGAAGCAAAATGAGAGGAATAGTAAACGCCTTATTGGCGGTAAAACCGATTGATATCGTGATTGTAGCGGCGGCAGGGCTGATCGTGCTTGCCGTAATCGGATATTCGGTGTGGAGAAAAAAGACGGGGAAGGGCGGCGGCTGCGGTTGCGGCTGTAAAGGTTGCCCGTCTGCGGATAAATGTAATGCAAACAAAAAGGAAAAATAACAATGAAAAATCGAGGAAAACGCCAAGCGTTTCCCTCGATTTTTTTATTTCTCATTTTCCGCACTTGCCAGCTCTTCGATGGGGGCAGGTATGCGTTTATTCTTCTTTTTCGCCGTTTTTTTGGCAATTTTCTCGACCTTTCTTTTTTCTTTTGCGGCAAGCTTGGCTTGCTTTTTGGCTTGTCTTTTCTCTTGCTTTTCCTCGGCTTTTTTCTCGCGGTATTCTTCCACCATACCGTCTAAGAGTAGGCGGGTTTCCGTTGGCGGTTGTTCTTCTTCGATTTCCTTGCCTGTGATACGCTTAAAGAAATTCCCTATATTTTTTGCCGGTTTGGTAATCTCGTCCTTGTCTGCTTGTACGGCTTCCCAAACGAAGTTGACCTTGTTCAAAAAGAACGCCAAAATCACCTCGAAAAGGATTTGCAACACCCAGCCGACAATCATCAGCGCCGTCAAAAGAACGGAAAAGGGGTCGACGTGCGTAGAGGTTTGCCAAATGCCGTAAAGCATAATACCGAGCGTGAAGAATTTAATCACCTGTTTGCATCGTGTAAAAATCGTTTTCACTCGTTTTTTGAGTTTTTTATCCGCATTCTTTGCCGTTGCGATTAAAAAGAAAATAAAGTAGGCGACGGAAAGAACGAGTAGGATTGCATTGATTATCCAAAGCTCGGTGTTTGTGAGGAGCGCATAAAGCAAGTAGGCTATGTAAACGATTTGTGCGCCTATGCTAAAACGTAGGAAAAATTTTTTGAAATCCGCCACGATTTTATTGATGGCGGTCTTGGTGTAATCAAACATAAAACATTCCCTTATTTTTTATCGTTTTCTTTGGGCGGTTTGCCAAAATAAGAGTAAAAACCGCATACCAGGTTCGCGTTGAATAGTTTTTTCTTCTTATCCGCACGTTTGCCAAAGTATCGTTCAAAATCGGGCAAAGAAGTCAAAATATACGCATTCCAATCGGGGAGCGCGCGGAAAGCTTTTCCCAAGCCCTGCATCAGTCTTTGCACGTCCTTTTCCTCGGACAAACGTTCCCCGTAAGGGGGATTGGAAAGGAGTACGCCGTATTTCAGCTCACTCGTAAAACTTCTCGCATCCGCAACGGAAAAACGGATATTCTTTTCTACGCCGGCACGCTTGGCATGGTATTTTGCAATCGAGATAGCGTTTTCGCTGATATCCGAGGCAAAAATTACGGGCTTTGCCGTGCGGTTTTCCAAATCTTTCGCCTCTTCCTTGGCAAGTGAAAGCACTTCTTTTGGTGCGCACGCCCAATGCGCAAAGTCGAAATCTCGATGAAGCCCAGGCGCGATTTTCAAAGCCTTCATCGCCCCTTCAATCGGCAAAGTACCGCTGCCGCAAAAAGGATCGGCAAAGGGCTTTTCGATATCCCGATCGGGGTTGTAGAAGGTTGAATCCACGAGCGCCGCCGCAAGCGTTTCCTTCAAGGGCGCGGAATAGGCGAGGGAGCGATACCCACGCTTATGCAAGCCGTCCCCCGACGTATCGAGCGTCACGCTCACCTCGTCCTTGAATACGGAAATCCCGATAATCGACCGTGCACCCGTTTCCGAAAAGGTGCGTTGACCCATAGACAGCTTGTCCGCAAGCCGACGAATAATCGCCTTTTTCGCTACGCCGCCCGATACTTTAATCGCCGCAAGCGTACTTTGTACGCTTTTTCCATCCATCAAGATTTTAGAATCGGCGGAAAGATAGTCTTCCCAAGGGATATTGTATACCCCCTCGTACAGCTCGTCGAAGGTAGTGGCGGTAAATCTCGCAAGCAAAATAAGCACTCTCTCGCCGCTGCGCAGGAGTACGTTTAAGCGAGCCACGTCCGACCATTCGCCGTCCAGCTCAATACGCCCGTTTTCGGCAGGCGCCTTCTCATAGCCGAGTGAAAAAAGCTGTCGTTTTGTAATTTGTTCAATGCCCGATGCAACGGGGATAAGTAGTTTCATACGGCTATTATATAAAAAACGCAAGGATTTGTCAAGTCCCTTACGCCGCTTGACAAATAGTAGAAGTTGGGATATAATATACCCATGAAACGCAATTACGACCTTTTAATGGAAGAACAAATGAAGAAGGTGGAAAAGGGGGAGCGGCTGCTGCTGCATAGCTGTTGCGCGCCCTGCTCGTCCGCATGCTTGGGACGCTTGAAAGAGGTGTTTCAGGTGACCGTTTTGTATTACAATCCTAATATAGACGAACGAGCGGAATACGAAAAACGGAAGGCGGAGCAAATCCGCTTTTTGCAGGAAACGGGCTGGGCGGAGATTTTGGATTGCGACCACGATGCCGAAGCCTTTGCAAAAATAGCGATGGGCAAGGAAAACGAACCCGAACGAGGCGCGAGATGTTATGATTGCTACGCTTTGCGCTTGGAAAAGACGGCGCAGGTGGCAAAGGAAAACGGTTTTGCATGGTTTGGCACGACGTTGACGTTAAGCCCGCACAAAAATGCCGATTGGTTGAACGAAATCGGGGAAAATGCAGGGGGCAGGTACGAGCTGAACTACTTATACACCGATTTCAAAAAGAAGGGCGGCTACTACCGTTCCATTGAGCTTTCCAAGGAATACGGCTTATATCGGCAGGATTTTTGTGGTTGTAAATACTCGAAAAGATAAAAAAGGAAAAAACGGCGATTGGGAGCAAATTATATGCACCCCAATCGCCGTTTTTGTTTATAAACGTGTCAAATATTAAGATTTGTTATGCAAAAGAGTAAAAAATGAGTATTTTTCATCAAAAATGTTAAAAAATGATGCAAAACTGATAAAAAATGCTATTGACAAAGCTATAAAATAATATGTAATGTAATTGTCAAACTAAGACACCAAAAAGGAAGTAAAGGCGTATTGGGAAAAATGGTTGAGCATTGAAGGTATTGACCATGAATATCTCTACGTGGATATTTACACGCAACACGCAATGGATCAACCGACCAACCGTTATAATACTTCCTTTGAAGTAGTATACGATAAGAGCTACTTGGGCGGCGAATATGCCTTCTATCAAGCAATTACGGCACATACGCAAAACGACGGCGTACTTTTGGCACAAGATATGTATATGTCCTTGCTCTATGCGGCGGCACACGATGTAGCGGGTTATTCGTGGTTCTGCTACTTCCCGATTACACTTGAAACCAATGGTTCGATTGGCGGCTATGACGGCAACGGCTACGGCAACGGTATCGGCAATGGCGCAGATAAAAACATTGATTACTATGCTGCGGCAAAGACGGCGGCTTACCAATTCGAGCTTATCCAAGGCTGGTTAGACGGCTACGATTGGGAGACGAGAAGCCATAACGACAGCACGAACTTGCTTACGGCGACCCTTTCCAACGGTACGAAAACGGCGACGATGTACGTCAATGCGGACGAAGATAAGCAGTCGAGCAGCGTAACGGTGACGGCAAGCGGCAGCACATGCTATCTTGTAGGTTATGGTGTAGGTACGGCAGATAAGCCTTACGAAGTGGTAACGATCAGCCAAACGCTTGCGCCTGGTCAGGCATTGCTTTGCATTTAAGGAAGGAGGATGAAAACAATGAAAAAATATGAAGATTTGATGATCGAACTCATCCTTTTGGCAAATGGTGACGTAATCACTGCATCGCCTGGGGATCCAAACCTTGATAACGGCGGTAATACACCTGATTTCCCTGAAAACTGGGGCTAATTAAAAAGCAAGATTCCCCGAGCGGCAACGCTCGGGGAATTTTTATGCAAGAACTTGACAAGGCATGCTGTTTTTTTGTATAATAAAAGGGAACAAAAGCATAAAAAAGGAGTTTGTATGAAAAAGAAACAAAAGACGATTGCGCTGATTGCGCACGATAACAAAAAAGCAGACATTGTGAATTGGGCGTTAAAAAATAAAGCGACTTTGGAAAAATATGAGCTTTGCGGTACGGGTACGACGGCGCGCTTGATTTCCGAAGCGACCGATTTGCCCGTAAAGCGTTATTTATCCGGTCCGCTCGGCGGCGATCAGCAAATCGGCGCAAAGGTGGCGGAAAAGAAGATAGACATTGTGATTTTCTTTTGGGATCCGCTCTCTTCCCAGCCGCATGATCCCGACGTAAAGGCGCTTCTTCGTATTGCTGTGGTGTACGATATTCCTATTGCGACCAACCGCGCAACGGCGGATTACGTAATGCGCTCCACCCTTTTGGAAAACTAAATTTGTGAAACGGAAAGCCGCTCTTTTTCAAGAGCGGCTTTCTTTTTGGGTACGTATTTGTCATGAAAATTAACGGGGCAAGGCTTATCCTTGCCCCAAACCGCATACGTCAAAATTCGACGCTCGGAAATTGCCGAAATTCCACGTATGCGCATAGCGATAGCTATCGGGAAACCCATACGACAAAGTCCGCAAAAAACCGCTAAAAAACGCCCAAAATCGCATAGCAGGGCGGTGGGGGAGTGAATATGCGTCTATCCGCATTTAAGCCGACCATGTCCGCGTTCAATGCTCTAAAACGTATGCGGATATCCGCATAAAAAAAGGCGTTTGCAATTTCTTGCAAACGCCTTTCCAATATGCTGTTTTTTAGAGTTTCAAATCAGGCAAACCTGCAAAGCCCTTTTGAAGTTCTTCGTCGGAAGGGATATAGTCGCTCATCTTGCCGTCGTGGAATTTTTCGTAGCTCATCATATCGAAATAGCCCGTACCCGTCAAGCCGAATACGATATTCTTATGCTCGCCCGTTTCCTTGCATTTGAGCGCTTCGTCGATGGCTACGCGGATTGCGTGCGCCGATTCAGGCGCAGGCAAAATCCCTTCAATTCTCGCAAAATATTCCGCCGCCTCAAACACTTTCGTTTGTTCAACCGACCGCGCTTCCATCAAGCCTTGGTCGTACAATTCGGAAAGAGTACTCGTCATGCCGTGATAGCGAAGTCCGCCAGCGTGGCTTGCCGAAGGAATGAAGCCCGATCCAAGCGTATACATTTTCGCAAGGGGGCAAACCTTACCCGTATCACAATAATCGTATGCGTACTTACCGCGCGTGAGCGTAGGGCAGGAAGCAGGTTCTACTGCGATAAAACGGTAGTTTGCCTTGCCTTCCACCTGTTCCGCCATAAAGGGCGCAATCAAACCGCCAAGGTTCGAGCCCCCGCCGGCACAACCGATAATAATATCCGCTTTCACGCCGTATTTATCAAGCGCAGTTTTCGTTTCCAAACCAATTACCGACTGGTGTAAAAGCACTTGATTGAGTACGCTGCCGAGTGCGTAGCGATAGCCGTCCTTATTC
>JAZORL010000085.1:0-4553 GCA_045656625.1 Candidatus Scatosoma sp.
TGTTTATCGTTGTGCGCTTCGGGATAACGAAGATAGTACCAGCTCGAACAAACGAAGGTATCGAGCGTATCAGGATCTCTCGTTGCTTTGCCGCCGCATGCAGGGCAACGGCAGTTCATAAACCCTTCGTGGGAAGCAAGAGGGGATTTCCCCGTGGGACGGAATTCTACGTCGTAGGGAAGCTTTACAGGCAAATCCTTTTCGGGTACGGGTACCGTACCGCATTTAGGACAATGAATCATAGGGATCGGTGCGCCCCAATAACGTTGACGGGAAACCGACCAATCGCGGAGTCTATAATTTACCTTTTTGCCGCCCTTGCCGATTTTGGAAAGATGTGCTGCAATCGCATCGCGTGCATCCTCGCCCGAAAGTCCGTCAAAGCTACCGCTATTGACAAGGATACCGTCTTCGCAGTAGGGGAGAATGGTCTCGCCGCCTGCTTTTTGAATAACCTGCGTGACAGGCAAGCCGTATTTCTTTGCAAAAGCATAGTCACGTTCGTCGTGTGCTGCAACCGCCATAACTGCGCCCGTACCATACGAGAAGAGTACGTAGTCCGCAAGATAGATAGGCAATTTTTTGCCCGTTAAGGGGTGAATTGCATACGCACCCGAGAAGGTACCGGTCTTTTCACGTGCCGTAGAAAGACGGTCAATATCATTTGCTTCCGCTGCATAGCGCACGTAAGCGTCGATGTCCGCCGCCCGTTCGGGGTGCGCCGCTTTGAGTTTTTCCACAAGGGGATGCTCGGGAGCAAGTACGACGTAGTTCACGCCGAATACTGTGTCGGGACGGGTGGTGAATACGGTGATCATATCGCCCGTTTCGCATTCGAAGTTGATTTCACAGCCCGTGGATTTACCGATCCAGTTCTTTTGCATGAGCTTGGTCTTTTCAGGCCAATTCAAGCCGTCCAAATCGGAAAGCAGCTCTTCTGCGTAATCGGTGATTTTGAAGAACCACTGCGTCATGTCCTTGCGAAGGACTACCGAAGAGCAACGTTCGCATTTGCCGTCGATAACCTGTTCGTTTGCAAGCACCGTTTCACAGTCAGGGCACCAGTTTACGAGCGCATTCTTGCGGTAAGCAAGCCCTTTCTTGTAAAGCTGCAAGAAAAGCCATTGCGTCCACTTGTAATAGTTTTCTTCGCAGGTGACCATTTCCGCTGTCCAATCAAACATTGCGCCCATATTACGGAGCTGTTGTTCCATTGTTTCGATATTCTTTTCGGTGGAATCCTTGGGGTGGATACCCGTCTTAATTGCGTAGTTTTCCGCAGGCAAGCCAAATGCGTCGAAACCCATAGGCTGGAATACTTCGTAGCCCTGCATTTTCTTAAAACGTGCATACGAATCGGTAGGGCCGTAGTTATACCAATGCCCTACGTGCAATTTTGCACCAGAGGGATAAGAAAACATTTCCAAAACGTAGAGTTTTTTATCTACGTTCTTTTTGTTGAAAACGTTGGTCTTATTCTTTTCCCATTTCGCTTGCCATTTTCTTTCCACAGATTTCATATCCATGATCTAAAACCTCCAATCAGCGCACGCATACACGTGTGCGACGTAATTATCTACATAGTTGACATTTATTATATAGTATTTCTATTTTTAAGTCAAGCAAATAAGCGGCGTAGGCGAGCAACGATTTTTTGAAAAAGGAATAAATAATTTTGTTTGTACGGCATACAATAACTATGTGGAAGAAATCACGATTACTCAAAACGGCTATAACGGCCTGTATATGTCCTATCTTTACGGCAAGGTGCGGGATAGATTTTCTTTTTTACCTTCGACGTGCGGTTTGAGAAAGAAAGGTGAGTGTGCGGAAATTGCGTTTAAGACGGAACGGGAATATTGTCCGTACGTGCGGAAATTTGCCGAAGAACACATTGCGGACGTGATGTCGATCGGGTACAAATACGCCTATTTTGAAAAACGTTTGCCTTTGCCGCTCCTTTCGCGGGCGAAACGTCGGTTGCTCTTGACTGCGCTCGTGGCGGCGGACTATCCCGATGATAAAGCATACGCGCTGCGGCGGATACGCGGTATGGAGGAATATTGCTTGGACGGTACTTTCCATTTCCGCATGCAAGAGCTGAAAAAACGTTGGGACGGAATTATCGAATATATTCCCACGGATATGGGGGAACGTGGTTTGGAAGGCTTTATTGAGTTTTTAGTCGAGGATGGGGAAGGCAAGGTATTTTTGAAGAATGGGAAGGTGTACGACGAGGAGTACCGACCGCTCACGAAAAGCCTTTTAACGGGCGTAGAAACGCCCGTCGGGGAAATCCTAATCGGCGGCGCGGAACGGGTGTACTGTTTTGGCGAAACGGACGAGGATACGGCGGCGTTTTTGAAAAAATATTACGGTGAAAAAGCGGTTTTTTGTTAAAATTCGTATGCAAAAGGGTTGACAAACGGGGCGGAAAGGTTTACAATGATATTCGTAAGACAAGTAGCGTCGTGCTTGGAAATCACAGAGAGCCTGTCCTTGGCTGAAAGACGGGTATTTCGGGTCGATGGTGAAACCGCTTACCGCTTGGTCAATTCAATAGTAAAAAAGAGCGGCTATTTTTAATAGCAATTAAGGTGGAACCGCGCATATTTGCGTCCTTAAATTCCCTTTTAGGGGGAGTTTAGGGCGTTATTTTTTTGCGTGGACAAACAAAGAAAAAAATAAAAAGTATAGATAAACAAACGGAGGAATTATGAAGATTATTCTTAAAAGCGGCGACGCGATGGAATTAAACGAAGGCGCGAGCGCAATGCAAGTAGCACTTGCCATTTCCGAAGGCCTTGCGAGAAACGCAGTTTGCGCAAAAGTAAACGGAAAGCTCGTGGATTTGTCCGAGCCTTTGAAGGAAGGGGACAGCTTGGAAATCGTCACCTTGAAGGACAAGGAAGGCTTGCAAGTTTACCGCCACACCTGCGCACACGTATTGGCGCAAGCACTTAAAACGGTATATCCTACCTGTAAACTTTCGATTGGTCCCGTGATCGAAAACGGGTTCTATTACGACGTGGATTTCGTGACGCCGATTACGCAAGCCGACCTTGCGAAAGTGGAAAGCGAAATGCAAAAAATCATCAAGAGCAATTTGCCCGTAGAGCGTTTCACGCTCCCGAGAAACGAAGCGATTGCTTTGATGGAAGAATATAGCGAAGATTATAAAGTGGAATTGATTCAAGATCTTCCCGAAGGGGAAACGATTTCCTTCTATAAGCAAGGCAATTTCACTGACCTTTGCCGTGGTCCTCACCTTCCTTCGACGGGTAAGATTAAGGCATTCAAGCTCACGAGTATTGCAGGTGCGTACTGGCGTGGCGACGAGCATAACAAGATGCTCACTCGTATCTATGGTACGGCATTTGCGAAAAAGGACGAAATGGACGCGTATTTCACCATGCTTGAAGAAGCGAAAAAACGTGACCATACGAAGCTTGGTAAAGAACTCAAACTTTTCGCAATTATGAACGAAGGCAAGGGTTTGCCCTTCTTCCTTCCCAACGGTATGGTGCTTAAAAACGAGCTTGTCAACTACTGGCGCGATTTGCACACCCGTGAAGGCTACGTGGAAGTGCAAACGCCCATTATGCTCAATAGAACCCTTTGGGAAACCTCGGGGCATTGGTTCCATTACCGTGATAATATGTACACGACGAAAGTGGACGACGAGGACTTCGCAATCAAGCCCATGAACTGCCCGGGCGGGATTCTTGCGTACAAGAATGAACCGCATAGCTATAAAGATTTGCCTATTCGTATGGGCGAACTCGGTATTGTACACCGTCACGAAAAATCGGGGCAATTGCACGGTCTTTTCCGTGTGCGTTGCTTCACGCAGGACGATGCGCACATCTTTATGACGCGCGAGCAAATCAAAGATGAAATCAAGGGCGTTGTACGCTTGATTAACGAAGTATATACCCTCTTTGGATTTAAGTATCACGTGGAACTTTCCACTCGTCCCGAAAACAGTATGGGTAGCGACGAGGATTGGGAAGTAGCGACCGAATCCTTGCGTAGCGCGCTCAACGATTTGGGCTTAGACTACGTAGTCAACGAAGGGGACGGCGCCTTCTACGGCCCGAAGATTGACTTCCATTTGGAAGACTCCATCGGCAGAACGTGGCAATGCGGTACGATTCAGCTCGACTTCCAGCTTCCCCAACGCTTTGAAATGGAATACGTGGGCGAAGACGGCGCAAAACACCGTCCTATCATGGTGCATCGTGTTGCGTTCGGCTCGATTGAACGTTTCATTGGTATCTTGATTGAACATTTCGCAGGGAAATTCCCCGTATGGCTTTCCCCCGTACAGGCGAAAATCTTGCCGATCACGGATAGACAGTTCGATTACGCAAAAGAGCTTGCGGCGAAGATGAAGGCGGCGGGTGTTCGCGTACAAGTGGACGATCGCAACGAAAAGATCGGCTACAAGATCCGTGAAGCGCAAATGGAAAAAGTGCCTTATATGCTCGTTATCGGGGATAAGGAAATGGAAGAAGTCGGAGGCCAAGCGGTCTTAGGAAGACAACTCTAGG
>JAZORL010000086.1:0-2826 GCA_045656625.1 Candidatus Scatosoma sp.
GAAGCAAATACGTCAATATATTCCCGTTTACGTAAGCTGTGGAGGAACGGAATTGGAAGCACTTGACGATATTCTTTCCAAGAAGATTATTCGTAAGTTAGAAACACAAAACCCGGTATATCTCCGCAACGCCTCGAAAGAGCTTCGTTCTTACATGAACGAACTGTTCGGTGAAGATTGTATGCCCCTTTGTCAAAATGCCATTAGACGTCTTGAATTGAACGCCTAAACACCTATTTCCTGTATACATGCCTATTGAGGATCATTATGAGACAACTTGACGTTTACTATCGCGCGCTATTACAATATCGCGAACAAACACAACAAAATAAACAATGCGTATCGGATGCCCGAGCAGCGATGAAAGCAAACGCAGAGCTCGATAGAATTGTTTTAACCAGAAAACATTGCATTGTTGAAGAAGACTGGGTTGATGCAATAGAAGAAGGATTAAAATATATAGCAAAAGCGATTGCCGAAGAACGTCAGTTTATTCATTCCAATGGAGAAACGGTTCCTATTGAAAAGGTAAAAAACGTTTCGAAGGATTCCGTCGTTCACCTGGCAAAGCACAGCAACCTTATCACGAGAGAAATTCCTGGACAAGACGTCATTCCCGACCAGCTCTATACTGTCGAGAAGTTGAGCGATTACTCCGTGTATGAAAATAAATTTCTCTATATGTTGCTTTGCTATTTGCGCGATTTTATCACCATTCGATACAATAAAATTCTCGAACTTAGCAATACGTATAACGGAACCATGACCATGAACAAGGTCATTAAAACGGCAAATAGAACGATGAATTATCACGTTAGTTTGGCTGAAATTAAACGCGACGATGACTATCTTAAAGAAACGAACCAAGCAAAGGATATTATCAATAGAATAGATCTTCTTTTGAAAACAGTGCTTGCTTTTTTCTCTACCCCTTTAATGCAAGTTGTTTCCAAAGCGCCGATGATAAAGCCACCTATCACAAAAACGAACGTCTTGAAAATGAATAACAATTTCAAACAGGCGTTAAATTTGTACGGGTACATTGTTGCATATGAAGGCGACGGTTATAGGGTAGAGACGGAAACAAAAGAAATTTCTCCTTTTACCGATACGATCGCGGAAGAAATGTCGGAAACAATACTATTATCTTCCTTTATCACTTATGAACATTCCTTGGGAATAGAGCTTTTGCTCAAACAGGAGTATGAGCTTGAAGAACAACGTCGCAAGGAAAAAGCTCTTCAAAAATTCCGTGAAAACCTCGAAGCTGCGCGGTTGAGAGTGCAAAAATCGGAAATGGGAATGGAAGAGTATATCTTGATGCTTGAAAAGCATATTCGAGCCTTGGAAAAAAAGGGAAAAGAGCTGGATCAGGTTAAGACAGAGCTTGAAGAAACAAAGGCGTTACTAGAAAAGACGACACAAGAAAAACTTGAAATTCAAGAAACTTTAGAGAAGACAATAAAAGAGCTTGAAGCGGAAAAATTGAGATACTTCAACGATATGGAGGCGCTCAAACTTGTGCACAAAGAAGAGCTCAGAAACCTCGCGGCAGAGTATGAAGATAAGATTTCCGAAATGGTTTCCGCGCATCAAGATGAAATTCGCGAACTAAACGAACAACACCAAAATGAAGTTGACGCCTTGGCTGAAAAGCATGAAAAAGAATTGATGGCAAGAGAGGAACAAATTGCCGCTCTTCGCGAAACTTTGGAGTCCGATAAAGCGAAATATGAAGCGGAAATGCTTCGTAAGGATACCGAATACACAAAGAATATAAATACGCTAACTTTACAAAATAAGGATTTTGCCTTGAAGCTTGAAGAAGAAATCAAGACAAGACGGTATATCAAAGCGCAATACCTTGCGCTCAAAAAAGAAACAGGAAATCTTACCGAAGAGGATGAATATCTTACGCAACCTCAATTCGATGAACTCCAACATATGTTTGAGATCTTTCGCGCCTTTTATAAAGAAGAATGGAAAAAGGCAAAACGCTACATACGACACGACGTATTGTCTAATGTATGGAATATGATGTTTAAAAACAGGAAGAAGCATCAAAAGGGAAGTGAATCGGAAACGGAAGAAACAGAACCTGTCACGCCGAAAACGATTGCTGAACAGAAAGTGGAAGAAGCTGATCCCCAGAAAACTTTTCTTGCAGATACGCAGGTCAATGAAGTGCCTGCAAAAGAAAATGTAGAAAGCGTTGCGGAAATTGAAATTAACGAAATCTCTGCGGCTCAACCCATTGAAGCGGCAGAAGAAACGGTTGACAATTCCGAAGAAAAAACAAACTAAAAATACATAGGATATGTTTAGAGCATAACAAGTTAAGTGTGGAATATAATTATGAAGAATAAAAAGCCAAAACAACTAAAATGGATACTTTTATTTACAGCCATCGCAATTGTTGGAGTGTTATTAACCATTGCACTGTCCACGGGGAAAATTTTTGATGTGGGCATTGTTCCCTCGGAAACAGTAACGTTAATTTTTGTTTTTTTAACGCTTTTGCCCGTGCTTCTTCTCGTTCTTTTTATTGCATGGATTATTGATGAAAAGAATTCCAAAAAAAGCACGCCTGTTTCAGTGATAAGAGCGGAGAATATAAATATGTCCACCGATGTAAGAATGGTAAGCGGAGCGCATGCGGTCAGTGGGGCAAAACCAACTCTTGCAGCTTCTTTAGCGCAAAGCTCAACAGAGCCATTGGCTGGGGCGGGCACAGAAGGCAAGCGCAAAAGAGAGAACGATGGTTCGTCCCGTTTCTGTATGCTTAGCCGCATTGATGCAAATAAAGGGAAATACAAAGAAAAGGGG
>JAZORL010000087.1:0-9270 GCA_045656625.1 Candidatus Scatosoma sp.
ATATAAAAAAGGAATAGGGGCTTAAAAAAACGCTAAAATAGCCCTTTTTTAATATAAAAACACTCTATATAGCTTTTAGGAAAATATACCTGGAACATGGAACACCTGGAACACTTCTATTTTTAAGGAGGAATCTTAATGGCAAAAAAATCAAACGATATTATCCCTGCGGATAATAAACCAGTTACCGGCAGAGGAGGACTATACAACTTTCCTAACGCTGCTATCCAGCGAATCGAACAGGACGATGAAAAACGAGCCTTTATGGCAAAGTCCATTGAAAATAATCTGTACTTCTTTAATGTGGGGCTTTCTCCAGTGAAATCAGACGAGGAGATGTGCCAGCGACTGAATTACTTCTTTACAGAGTGCGCTAAGTCTCAGCAACTCCCGACTGTAGAAAAAATGGCTAACTGTCTCGGTTATCATCGTCAGACGCTTTACGACTGGGAGCATGGTAAAAACCATGGTTTCAGCTCTGCGACTGCTGAGATCATCCGTAAGGCAAAACAAATCCTGGCTGGTATCGATGCAGACTTAGCTCAGGAAGGTAAAATTCAGCCGGTCGTTTATTTGTTCCGCGCTAAGAACTTCTATGGCATGAAAGACCAGCAAGACGTTGTGCTTACTCCGAATACGCCACAACTTTCCGATGCGGATATTGCGACTATAGCAAATAAGTATGAGGAACTGCCGGAGGCAGACTAACACGACTATAAACCAGGTTCACGACTATGTGTGCCTGGTTTTTTTACGACTTTCACGACTTTTACGACCACGACTTTCGGGACTATCACGACTATCACGACTATCGGCTGGCATTAACTTTCGCCTCGCCTCTTACACCTAAAAAAAGACCCCGCTTTTCGCTCATTTTTAGGCTTCCACAGGTCCGGGCGTATCGTTTTTGGCCCTGCTGCATACCTCCGCCGGGATATATAACCGGGTACAGTATACCGCTATAAAGCCTATACGCGTTCGCTAGCGTGTCACAATGGTGCAATAGTGTATTTATACCTAAAATAAAAACGTCGCTTAGAATAGCGCTCAGAGGCTCAGAAAAACGCGTGCAAAAATAACCGGCCTATTCCGGGCCGGTTTAGTATTCCTGGAGGCGCTGCCGCCGTCCTGGGCTGCGTTTCTGATCGACGCGGGCCGCTGGTCCCGGGAAAAGAATAGCCGCCAGGCAGCAGCCCGGCGGCGTGTATTATTTGAAATATATTTTACATAACATTTTTTGATAACTGATTTTTCTTAAGCTGCAGCGCGGAAAATACTTTTTTACATACATGTATTTTTGCATCGCCTCCGCGCCGTCGTGATAATAGGCCGGGGAAAAGCCCGGTAAATTTAATTGATACATTTTATTCGCCTCCATAATACCGGCGGCGCACGATATCGCAACATCCGTATTTATTTATATAACAGTCCAGCCAAAACGCTGCCGCGGATCGCGTTCTATATGCATCTGATACAATGCGCCGGCCGTAACATAAATTATTTGTCTGAATATAATATCTATATGTATATTTCATTTTATTTACCTCCATTATAAAAGCCCCGTATGCGCCGGGGCCTATATTGTTATTTGTATTTGTCCGCTAATCCAAAAATAACCGCTAGCGGGATATATAGTATAATTGCTATTATTATTAAAATAATCATTTTAACGCGCCCCCTTTACCACATAAAATATTCAATAATGCCCGCAATAGCTGCGGCGATAGAAAACAGAATACAAAACGCGCCCATATAAAACATAAATACAGCCATTGTTAATCCCCCCTTTTTTTAATGCTGATCAATAATAGTAACGTCGCCGGGCTTCAGGAAAAAGCAGCCGCAGCAGTTTATAGCGCATTCGGTACAATTGCCGGTACAATGGTATTCATATTCGGCCCCGCCGCAATAAGTGTTTTGTGCGGGATCAGCAAAGTTAATATGGCATTCCGGGATATTATAGGGATTTGGCATATCCACACCAGGCGCAGCGGAAAACAGTAAATGCAAATTGCTAGGAATAACAGCCCCGGCCGCAATGGCTGCATTTACAATTTGGTATGCTTTAGTAAATGCTAAATATTCTACTTTAGGATTTTCCAGGGCCACGCGGATCATGCCGGCCAAATATCGCCCGTTTACGATATCCCCGGAAACATGCCAGCGGAAAAAGCGTTGTAGCTTTACAGCTTTAGAGATCTCTGAAAAATAACGGCCCGGATCAGTAATAAATAATAGATAGTTTTCATTCCAGGCATTCGCCGTGTCGGGTAGTCTGTTATAGGATCGGACAGCATAACAATAATGTTTGCAGCTGCTGCAGTTGTGGCATGTCCCCACGGGCGGCAATGATATATTCATTATTGCGCCTAGTTTCATATTGCCGCCGCTGATATGGATTTTAACGGGGCTGCCGTCGTGCTGGTCCTGGTATGCTTTGCTGGTCTGAATTGCTTTAGTAATGGATTTGTCGGAATTGATCCGGGCTTTAGGTTTTTTACTCATGGTTTTATCCCCCTGTTTTTTCGTATTGCGTAACACTGTTTCGTGTTACTATGGATAATATAACACTAAAGCGTGTTACTGTCAACACTAAACCGTGTTATTTTGCATTGTCAATATCACTAAATAGTGTTACATATTTTTGTGCACAATAGTTAAAAGTATTGTGTACATAGTACCAGGGCGCGGCGCTATTCCCGGCCGGGCTGATCCCGGCGCGGTCCATATTGGCGACGGGGCCGGGGGATATCTGGAGCGCCCTACGGGCGGGGTGATGGTGTACGCCAAGACGAGCAAGGCGGCGGCAAGACTCACCGAAGGCTTGCAAACGGGGGATTTTGAGAAGAAATATCTCGCCGTGCTTTGCGGTACGCCCGATAGCTTGCGCGGTAAGCTTTGCAACTATTTGCGAAAGAACACCGTGAATAATTTGGTGTACATTTGTACGCCGAGCGAGGAAGGCGCAAAATATGCGGAGCTTGACTATCGCGTAGTTGAAAGCAAGGGAAAATATTCGCTTGTGGAAGTGTTGCTGCACACGGGCAGAACGCACCAAATCCGCGTGCAGATGGCAGGGATTTCCCACCCGATTTACGGGGATATGCGCTACGGCGGTCCGCTTGCGCAAAAGGGGAAGCTTGCGCTTTGGGCATACTCCCTTTCTTTCCTGCATCCGATTACGAAGGAACGCTTAAAATTCATTGCGTATCCCCCTGAAACGGATACCCCTTGGAAGGCGTTCGAGCTTGCAAAAGCGCTTGAAATTAAATAAAATTTAACTTTTTGAGAAAAATGGTCGAAATCCTTATAAAATGCGATTGACAAACGTGTTGTTTTAAGGTAAAATAAATAAGTACGGTATTGTAAAATATAGACAAACTTTGTAAAAACACGAGGCACAGTTTCATGAAAAGAATGAACAAAAAACTCTTAACTCTTATGCTTGCTGGTGCGCTTTGCTCGGCAACGCTCGGCGGTATTCTTGCGCAAGACGGGGTGGCGACGGTTCGCTCCTCCGCAGCAGAAGCAACGAAGAAAATTACCGAAGTATTTGAAGCGGATAAAACGAACGGCGGCGCAATCATCACGAAAGCGAACAACGCTACGCCTGAGGATACAACGGAAACGCTTGCATTCGAATTGAAGGATTCCAACGATAAGGTTTCCATCAAACGTGATTTGGCGTATAAATGGTTCGTAGGCAAGAACGCTGCAAAATATTTCAATATGACGTTCGCATTCGAGGCGTTGAGCTTTGAAAGCGTTTCCTTTGTAATGGAATGCGCTCCGTCGGTTGCAACGGAAGACGAAAAAACGTCCAATGCGGTGAAGTTTACGCAAGAGGGCGGCAAAATCTATGCGTCCGTTGTAAACGAAGACGTAGAGGATACCGCAAACAAAAAAGAAATCGTGCTCACTGCTGGTCAAGACGTGAAAGTGTCGTTTAAGGCGGCGGCTGATTCCGACGCATTTGCGGTTGTTTTGACGATTGATAAGACGGAATACGAAATCGGCGATTTCACGAATATCGGCGCAAACTATGCGGACTACACGGCAGAAAAGATTTCTCCCTTGTCCGTTTCGGCTACGTTTGCTGAAGGCGCAACGGATACGACGGCGGTTGTATTGATGAAGGATATCAACGGGCAATCGTTCACGAACATCACGGGCGAAGAAGGCGCAAAGGTTGTAAAAGATACGGCTGCTCCCGTGCTTGTCGTTAACGAAGATATCAACGGTTTCATGCTCGGCACGAAGATTTACGAATCCTTGTCCTACGTTAACGTCGACGTATTGCAAACGGCGAACATTTCCGAATTAAAGGAATTCTATCATTATAGCCCCTTGGATACGGAAATTAAATATACGGATATTTCGACGTCTTGGGCAACTACGCTTGTAAACTATACGAGCTACTATGTAAACGATGCGACGGATGAAGTTTCCAAGGAGGCAAAGGACGGTTTTAGATTGACCTCCGTATTCTTGGAAGACACCAGGGAATACGTTTCCACGAAGATCACGCTTGGCGACGATGCGTTCAAGGATGCGGACGGCGAATGGGCAAAGGTTGTGTACGATCTTTCTTGGTACGCACCCGAATATGATTCTACCGATGCAAACAGAAAAATCGTTGTAGAAAAGAACGGCGTTGATTACATCATCGTAGATAGAAACACGAGCGGTCCTTCCTATAAATATATCACGGCGAACCATGATAAGAAGGGAAATGACGTCGATAAACAGGCACTCAATGCGCAAATGGCAATTTTCCAAGAGAAATTGGACGAAAAGGCAAAGGGTGTTTACGCAGGTAGCAGTGCGTATATGTACTTCCCTTCGATGGATTGGCTTTTTGAAGACAACAACGGCTATCGTGGTTTGAGATTTGTTATCAGCTACAAGACGCCCACCTCGCAATCTTCCTCGGCATCCGCAATCAAGACGTATAGCGGTTTGTCGTTGAGTGCAACGAGCGAAGGTACGTATGAATTTAAGATTTTTGCGTCTGACAAAGCAGGCAACCCGATGTATTACTACTTGGATAATGAGCTTGTAGAGGTGACGGCAAACAACGTTTGGGAAATTGAAGAAATTCCTTCCTTCTCTTATGAGATTGAAAACTTAGGTATTAAGGTAGAATCCTCTTCGGCTACGAATAGAAAGACGTCGAAGATTTTGGATGAAACCTATACGTTCAGCGATCCTACGATTAAGGGCGCAACAAATAGAAAGAGCGCGTACGCGTTGTATAAGATTGACCTTGCTAAATACAACGATACCTTGTCGGGCGGTGCGAAAGAACTTACTTCGAGCATGCTTGCGGAAGTTGGCTACGACCAAATCGCGAAGGAACTTGAAGGCAAGATCACGGTCGGTGCAGACTATTTCGATCTTTACACGACGGCAATTTCCGAAGTGCTTGCGGATAAGGTAAACGGCAATGCGACGGCGATCAAGGCAATTTTCGGCGAAGCAATCGGCGAATACAACGATAAGATCACCGAAGAAGATCCTGAATGGGCGTGGAATAAGTATCAATGGAAGCCTTCCTCTAAGAGCTTCAAGACGGTAGAAGAAGGCACGTATATGATCATCGCGGACTATTGGGAAAGAGACCTTCCCATGCAACGTGCGGCAGCGTATAAAGTGATCAACGTAGCTTCGGAAGCAGACATCATCAAGGGTGAAACGCAATGGTTGAAGGACAACGTTATTTCCGTAGTTCTCTTCTCGATTGCAGGCGTAATGCTCGTGATTATCATCATCTTGCTTCTCATTAAGCCTACGGACGAAACGCTTGAAGATCTCGATAAAAAACCTGCTAAAAAATCCAAAAAGGATAAAAAGAAGGATAAAAAATCGAAATAATCGAATATAAAAGAACGGCGTAACGCCGTTCTTTTTTCTTGCCTTTTATAGTAAAAAAGGGTATAATAAAGATATGTTAGAGCTGATTTCCGAAAAAACTCAATCGTTAAAAGAATTCACCGAGAATCATTATGCGCAGGCATCCTTTTTTTGGACGGCGCTTTTGAAGAATCGGGAAATCAAGGTCAACGGCAAGCGAGTTGGTGCGGACGTGCGTCTTTTTGCGGGCGATGTCGTCACCTATTACCTTACGCCCAAGCAAGCAGAAAAAACGGCGTTTCATATCGTTTACGAGGACGACAACGTGCTGGTGGTCGATAAGGAAAGCGGCGTAAACTCGGAAGCCGTGTTTGCGGAATTATCCCGCAAAGGGGAATACTATTTTCTTCATCGATTAGATCGAAATACGACGGGGCTGCTGCTTTTTGCCCGCAATCCCAAAGCGGAAAAGACAATTCTTGACGCATTCAAGGAAAAACGAGTCGAGAAGAAATATCACGCGCTTTGCTTTGGGAATTTTCCCAAGCCGCAGGACGTTTTGATTGCCTACTTGAAAAAGAACGCGGATAGCGCATTGGCGCGCATTTACGATGCGCCTATCAACGGCGCGGAAAAAATCATCACGGAGTATAAGGTGTTGGAAAGACGAGGGGAAACTACACTCGTAGAAATTACCTTGCACACGGGCAAGACCCATCAAATCCGTGCACATTTGTCGCATATACGCTGTCCAATCGTCGGGGATATGAAATACGGCGTGACAGCGCAAAATAAGGCGTTGAAACGGGCAAGACAATGCTTGATAGCAAAGAGTTTACGATTGGAGTTAAGTGGGGAATTTGCCTACTTAAACGGCTTGGTTTGGACGTCTCGTTTTGAGGCGGAAATCGGGGATAAGGAATAGGCAGGTACGAGTTGAATAAAAAAAGCAGTCGGTTTTACCGACTGCTTTTTGTGTTTTTGTCGAGGGTTATTTGATTAAGCTCTTGCCCGTCATTTCCTTGGGTTGTTCGAGCTTCATCATATCGAGAAGAGTGGGCGCAAGGTCCGCCAAAACGCCGTCTTCACGAAGGGTGACGTTCTTATATTCTTCGGAAACGAGGATTACGGGAACGGGGAAGGTCGTGTGTTGCGTGAATGCGCCAACGCCGTCGTCCGCGAGCATTTGGTCTGCGTTGCCGTGGTCAGCCGTGACAATCGCTGAGCCGCCCATGGAGAGGATTTTGTCCGTCACTTTCTTCACGCATTCGTCTACGGTATGCACCGCTTTAATCGCTGCGTCCATAATACCCGTATGACCGACCATATCGCAGTTTGCGAAGTTCAAAATCACCACGTCGTACTCGCCCTTGTCGAGTTCTTCTAAAACCTTTTCCGCTACGGGGTATGCGCTCATTTCGGGCTGCAAATCGTAGGTTGCTACCTTCGGGGAAGGGATAACGATACGCGTTTCGCCTTCAACGGGTGCTTCTAATTTTGCGTTAAAGAAGAAGGTCACGTGCGCGTACTTTTCCGTTTCCGCGATGTGGAGCTGCTTCAAGCCAAGCGATGCGATATATTGGGGAAGGGTGTTCGTGATTTCGTCGGGAGGGAATGCTACGCCAACGTTTTCAAAAGAGGAATCGTACACCGCAAAACCAACGTACGTGGGGGCAAGGAAACCCGTTTTTCTTTCAAAACCGAGCGTTGCACCCGTCTTTGCGTCCACGTAAGGGAAGGTCGCTTGCGAGAACATTCTCGAAATTTGTCTTGCTCTATCGGGACGGAAATTGAAGCAAATAATGCTGTCGTTCTTTTCGATTAGCGCAACAGGCTTGCCGTTTTCGGTGAGGTTGGTGGGGAGAATAAATTCGTCGGTCACGCCATTTTCATAGGACGCTTTCGCTGCGTCTTCCGCGCTGCCTTCAAATTGTACGCCCGTACCGAGCGTAAGCATATCGTACGCCCTTTCTTCTCTATCCCAGTTGTTGTCACGGTCCATTGCGTAGTATCTACCAGCAACGGAGGCGATTTTACCGAACTGCAATTCGTTGAGCTTGTCCTGCAAATCCTTCAAGAAGCTTGCACCGGAAGTGGGTGCAACGTCGCGCCCATCGGTGAATGCATGGATATACACGTTGTCCAAGCCTTCCTTCTTCGCCATTTCCACCAACGCATAGAGATGTTCGGTGTGGCTGTGTACGCCGCCCGTCGAAACGAGCCCGTAAAGGTGGAGCTTTTTACCGCTTTCTTTTGCTGCGTGCATTGCACGGAGAAGTTCCGCATTCTTGAAAAATTCGCCGTTGCGGATATCCTTCGTGATTTTCGTGAGGTCTTGATAGACGATACGGCCAGCGCCGATGTTCAAGTGTCCAACTTCGCTGTTGCCCATTTGACCGTCGGGAAGCCCGACCGACATACCGCTCGCACCAAGCTGTGCAGAAGGGTATTTATTTTTCAGCTCGTTCACGTACTTACTGCCGTCCGCAATGATGGCATTGCCTTGTGCGGAGGGGTTAATTCCGTAGCCGTCCATAATAATGATAGCGTAGGGAGTTCTCATAGTTTTATCTCCTTAAAAATACAAAATGGTGGGGGCAGGTACGCATTGAATACGTCCACGCCCCCAAGATGTTGCCAAAAAATTCAGCTTACTTGTCGAAGTTTACGATTGCAGCGAAGTCGGGAGCTTTCAAGGAAGCGCCGCCGATCAAGCCACCGTCGATTTCGGGCATAGCCATAAGTTCTTTGCAGTTGCCAGCGTTCATGCTGCCGCCGTATTGGATACGAAGCGCTGCCGCACATTTTTCGCAGAACATTTCGCCAACCGTTTTACGAATGAAAGCGATCGTTTCGTTTGCTTGTTCAGCGGTAGCGGTTTTGCCCGTACCGATTGCCCAAACGGGTTCGTAAGCGATAACGATCTTGGTGATATCTTCGATGCCCTTCAAGCCTTCGTGGATTTGGGTAGCCAAAACTTCTTCCGTCTTGCCCGTCTCTCTTTCTTCGAGGGATTCACCGATGCAAACGATGGGGGTAAGGCCGTTAGCGAGTGCGGTAAGCGTTCTCTTGTTTACCGTTTCGTCCGTTTCAGCGAAGTATTGACGACGTTCGCTGTGGCCGATGATAACGTATTCAACGCCGTATTCCAAAAGCATCGCCGCGGAGATTTCACCTGTGTAAGCACCCTTGTCAGCGAAGTGTACGTTTTCTGCGCCAAGCTTAATGTTCGTGCCCTTGATAGCTTCGCTAATAGCGGGGATGTTAATCGCGGGTACGCATACGACTACGTCGCAGTTTGCGTCGGTAACGAGGGGAGCGATCGCATTAACGAGCGCAACGCCCTGAGAAGCGGTGTTGTTCATTTTCCAGTTGCCTGCAATAATAGGTTTACGCATAATTTTTACTCCTTTTGTA
>JAZORL010000088.1:0-6637 GCA_045656625.1 Candidatus Scatosoma sp.
TTCACGGGTAAAAACTTGCCTGAAATTGCGTTCTTTGCGAAGAATTATAACAATTCGATGTACGCGGAAGGCACGTCCAAACAAGGTATCGTCGTTGTAACGGGTATCACGACTTATGACGGAAAACTTGAATCGGGTGTAAACGGCAATGGTACGAAAATCAACTATGGCTTCCCGTATATGATTCAAAATGCATCGGACGGCGGCTTCTGTGACGGTGCGTTTAAGAGTTCTGCACTCGGCAGAGCAAACCTTGTAGACGGCACCCATTATCGTGTGATTATGGGCTTCACGAAGGGAAGCGGTCACGGTGCAAACGGTATCACTTTGCATTGGTATTTATACGATCTCGATAAGAAAGAAGTCGTAGAGCAAAGCTCGATGGGGACGTGGAATTTCTTCACGGGCAGCAATGCGACGGTCGGCAATATGACCATTAACGATTTGGTTGGTTCTATCGTGCTTTACGGGAAATTCGGCACGCCTTGTACGCTTGATAAGGTATACGGTGTATTTGAAGATACGAATATTGCAGAATTGGCGAACGGCTTGAATGGCACAGCAACCTACACGGTAAGTTTCCAAGACGAAAACGGCAACGAATTGGACAGCGGTAGCTTTGCGTTTGGCGAAATGCCCGTATTTAACGGTACCATTCTTGCGCCTACGAAGCAAAGTGCGCTTTTCAATTATTCCTATGCTTGGGATAAGGAATTTTCGCGTGTGATGGGCGATACCGTTTATAAGCTTACGCTTGTAGCGACCGCAAAAGAAGGTATGACGGCGAAAGACGTGACGGAAAGCGGTGAGCAAATTGTTTTAGGTGCAGGCGGCATCGGTGATGGCGCAAACTATACGCTCGGTCAAAATGAAGGTGGCTACGTAAATCAAGCCTACTTGGGGCTTGACGGCGAGTACGGGTTGGATAACTATATCGTATTCGATTTCACGGGTAAGAACTTGCCTGAAATCGCCTTCTTTGCGAAGAATTATAACGCTTCTATGTACGGGGAAGGTACTTCCAAGCAAGGTATCGTCGTTTATACGGGTATCACGACGTGGGACGGCAAGGACGCAACGATTACAAGCAGTAAGACGGCTGGTACGTATATCAGCTACGGTTTCCCGTACATGATTCAAAATGCAGCGGATGGCGGATTTGTGCGAGACGCCTTTGCGGAATCGAAACTTGGCAGAGCAAACCTCGTAGATGGTACCCATTATCGTGTGATTATGGGCTTCACAGGCAGCGGCTCGGCAATCACGCTTAATTGGTGCTTATACAACCTCGATACGAAAGAAGTCGTAGAGCAAAGCTCGATGAAGACGTGGAATTTCTTCACGGGCAGCAATGCGCAGGTCGGCAATATGACCATTAACGATTTGAGCGGCTCGATCGTGCTTTACGGGAAATTCGGCACGCCTTGTGCGATTGATAAGCTTCACGGCGTAGAAAGCGGTGATTTCGCAACCGTAGTAGAAAACGCGAAGAATAAATAAGATCTTGCAAAATTTATAAGATATTGAAAAAAGTTTAGGGAATAAAACGCCCGTAGGTAAGCCGTTTTCGGCTTACCTACGGGGAAAATAAAGAATTAAAGACGAAAATTACTCTGTATAGGAGAACGTATGAAAAAGATAAAGCAACTTCTTCTTTCCATGCTCATTGTTTCCTCTGTATTGTGCAGCGCAGGCTGTAAAAAGGAAGAGGAAGTACTGATGATGAAAGACGTACCCGATTATTCTAATTTTACCGATCAATTTGATTTTTACGGTTATCATTCTTTGCACGACGGTATCGTTAAAACGGACGACGTGCCGATTGTTCTTGGTCCGCGCGACGAATTTTTGAGCTTGGAGCAATATCAGCTCTATAAAGACGTCGGTATGAATATCGTATATCCCCAATCGGTATTGAAGATCGATTCCAAGATGGATGGCGGCCGCGAAGCGGCTTGGGAAATCGCCAAAGTGGAAATTGATAAGCTCGTATCGATCGGTTTGGACCGCGTCGTTTTGTACGACGAGGATCTTTCTTGGCTCGGTTTGTACGAATCGGATTCCAATGAAAATTATAAATACGAATTGATGTATCAGGAAGGTGCGCGCCCGTCCGAAAGCTTGATCGGCGATAAGCCCGGTCAGTACGCTACGCTTGACGATTTGGATGCAAAAGTGGAAGAATTGCTCTCGCTCTACGCTGGTTATCCCGGCGTTTATGGGGTTTGCTTGGCGGACGAACCAAAGAATTTGTACGTGCAATCCTATGGGGAAGTGTATAATTCCATCAAGCGCGTTAGCGCGAAAAACGGCTGGAATATTTATCCGGATTTCAACTTGAACCCGCTGAATCTTTCTCGTCACGTTTACGGGAACTTCTATCCGCACGTGGAAGGCACGGGGGACGTGGACGAAACGACGGGGAGTGCGACGTTTGAGGAGGCTATGAAGCGTTATCAGCAGTACATCGAAAACTATTTGGATTCGATGCAGCCTGACGTGATTCAGTACGACGATTATCCTTTGAGAAACGGAAGACTTTTGCCTACGTATATTCCTTGTCTGCAATATATTGCGGAAGTGGCGAAAGAGCGCGGTATTGAATTCCACATGGTAACGCAGTCCTTCGATATGCGTACGAACGGCACGCAGTCTACTCGTAAATTGACGGAGGCAGGCGCAAATTGGTTAAACAATATGCTGCTTGGCTTTGGCGTGCGTGAAATTTCCTATTTCACCTACTATACGAGAACGGAAAATAGAACGGACGGCGAATCCTTCTATGACGGCGGTTCTTCTTTCGTAGACGTTTATGGTAAACCTATGCAAACGTATTACGTTATGAAAGATATTATGGCGGCGAACCAAAGATTTGCGCCTACGCTCTTCCAATTCGACTATCAAAAGAGCGGTATATTTAAGACGCAAAGCCCTACGTACTATCCTGCGCATCTTGAATACGTGGAATTCAACATGGCGACGTACGACGTATTGAAAGAGGTCAAGATCGACAAGGAATGCGCAATGGTCAACGAGCTTTACGACGATGAGAAGGGGCTTTATATGTATATGGCGATGAATATCACCGACCCTATGTATCAAGGCAGCCGAGTATATCAAACGATCACGTTGAGATTTGATTCTAAATACGATTATGCGCTTGTATACCGCAACGGCGAAAGCGGCATCTATAAGCTGAAGAATTCTACTTTGCAGGTAAAGGGTGCGCCTGGCGACGCGTCGTTTGTAATCCCTTTCAGCAAATGATTAAAAAGTGAAAGCAGACAATAGGAGGCATTCATGAAAAATAATATAATACAGGACGAAAAGAGAGAGTACCTGTCCCCTGAACTGGAAATTTTCCTTTTGGAAATGGGCAGGGATATTGTGTGTATGTCCAACAACGAAAATGACAACGAATTTTCAGCCGGAAACTTCGGAGACTAAAGGAGGAGAATAAAAATGACGAAAAAAATGAAATTAACATCCATTTTTGCAGCAGTTGCAAGCTTTTTCATTGCGCTGATTTTATCGCTCTGCCTTTATGTAAAACCGGTAAAGGCGGCAAGTGAACGCGTATTCGAAATGCAATACGGCGCTGGCGTGCAATTGGGACAAGACAAGGACGGTCTTCGTTTCATTGCGAAGATGGATAAGGAGTATTACGATCAAATCGTCACGAACGATTCGGCGAATAACGTCAAATTATATGGCTATATTGCGCCTGTTGAAGAGTTTGAAAATGTATCCGACTATGAATACTTTATAAACGATGGCAAAAGAGTCGGCGGCGTATTGGCTGAAGAAAAGATTTACGCTGGGGAAGGCGACGATTCGCATTACTATGCAAATATCGTTATTACGGGGCTTGCTGATAAGGAGTATCAAAATAGAGCGTTTGCGGCGGTTGTATTTATCGAAGATATGACGAGCGGCTCGCCTGTTTACACGTATGCGGACTTGATGAAAAACGGTACGAGCGTAAGCGACCTTGCGAGCGAATATAGAACGCAATATCAAATCGTAAACGCAGCGTTCCTTGACGCGTCTGAAAATTACGAAACGAAATTGCTCAATACGTACGCATGGTTCGGCACCGAGCAGTACCCTATTATTATTGCGACGGAAGCGCAACTTGCGGCGTTTGAATCCAAAATTGCGGCGGACAGCGAATTTGCGGCAAAATTGGCAGATAAACACGTTTTCATCAAAGAAAATGTAGGTAAAGAAGCCGTTCAAGGCGCGTCGGTCAACGTCGAGACGGGTTACGTTGTAGAATACCGCAACGGCAACAAGCTCCTTAAGCAACAATTCGTTGCGAACGTTGGTGACGCGACCGCGCCTACTGATCCTAAGAAAGACGGCTATGAATTCGTAGAATGGATTGAAGATAAAGGCACGGACGCAGGAACAGTAACCTTCTACGCAAAATGGAAGCCTCATAAAGACGGAAAAGACCTTGGCGGGATGTCCATTTACGGTGTCACGCGCGCGGACGGTAGTGCGATTGAGGTTTCGGACGACGTAATCGGTCAAAAAGTGATTTTGGCGAGCGGCGACTTGGGCGACGGCGCGTACTTTCCTGGTGGGACGAAAGATGATCCTAAGCCTACGGACGAAAACAATACGGCAGACCAAGCATATCTTGCTTATGTCGGCAGCTACGGCTTTGGCGATTATTTCGTAGCCGACTTCACGGGCAAAAATATGCCCATACTCGCCTTCTTTGCAAATAACTATAATGGGAATAACAATAATCATTCCATTTTCTACGGCGACGGCACGAAAAACGGCGTTGTGGTTGCAACGGGTTTCACTTGGCCCGACGGCAGACTTTTCACGGAAGGCGCAGGACAAGAAGACCTGGATGGAGATGGGAAGGGCGATGGCCCTTACAGTACCACTGTTTGGGACGGTTATGGTATTGCGATGTGGGGCCCCCACATGATTTACAATACGGGGAACAATGCGGCGGGTAATACAAACGTATTGTTGCATGCGAGCGATGAAACAGTGAAAAACGTTGCGCTTGGCAGAGCAAACCTTGAAAGCGGCAAGAAATATAGAATTATTATGGGCATGGAGCCTGGCGACGATCTTTCAAATAAGGCAATCAAGCTCGTATATAGATTGTACGATTTGGAAAGCGATGAGATTGTAGAAGATAAGGCAATCAACACCTACAATTTCTTTGCGGATGGTTGGGCAAATGCAGGTCAAACGAGAGATCAATTCTGCAAAGGCTCGATTGTAGCGTACGGCCATTTCGGCACGAAAACGGTGCTCGATAAGACTTATCCAATTTATATTGGTAAGTCGATCCAAGATATTGAAAAAGAACTTAAGATGAATCCGGCTTCTGCAAATCAAGCGACGAGAATCGGTGATACGATCACGTTGGGCGCAGGTAGCATTGGCGACGGCGCAGACTATGCGACCGGTCAAAATGCAGGTGGCTACGTACGTCAATCCTACTACGCGTTGGACGGCAATTATGCGTTGAACGATTACGTGGCGTTTGATTTCACGGGTAAGAACCTGCCCGAAATTGCGTTCTTTGCGAAGAATTATAACGATTCCATGTACGCGGAAGGAACGAATAAGCAAGGTATCGTCGTTGTCACGGGTATCACGACCTGGGACGGTCAATTAAGCTCGGGCGTAAACGGCAACGGTACGAAAATCAACTACGGCTTCCCGTACATGATTCAAAATACATCGGACGGCGGCTTCTGCGATGATGCGCTTAGAGATTCGGCGCTTGGTCGTGCAAACCTTGTGGACGGCACGCATTATCGTGTGATTATGGGCTTTACGGGCAGCGGCAACGCCATCACGCTCCATTGGTATTTGTATAATCTCGATACGAATACGGTTGTAGAGCAAAGCTCGATGAAGACGTGGAATTTCTTCACGGGCAGCAATCCGCAGGTCGGCAATATGACCATTAACGATTTGAGCGGCTCGATCGTGCTTTACGGTAAATTCGGTGCGACGTGTACGATTGATAAGATGCACGGCGTATTTGAAGATACGAGCATTGCGGCTATCAAAGCAGAGCTTGGCATTGATTTAAGGACGGTCACCTTCCACAATTACGATGGTACGTTGCTTGAAGAAGTGCAGATGCCCGACGGTGCAATCCCTGAATATATGGGCGAAACGCCTGTGAAACCTGGCGATTTTGTATATGCTTCGTATACGTTTAGCGGCTGGGATCAAGAATTGTCCGCAGTGACGGGCGACGTGACCTATACGGCGGTATTTACAGGCACGGAAAGAGATAATATAACGATTAGCGGCGGACCTACGCATACTTACGGCGTGGAACAAAGCGGCGGTAAGATTGTTTTGAAGGCAAGTGGTATCGGCGACGGCGCAAACTATACGCTCGGTCAAAACAACGGCGGCTACGTACATCAATCCTACTTGGCGTTCGACGGCAATTATGCGTTGAACGATTACGTGGCGTTTGATTTCACGGGTAAGAACCTGCCCGAAATTGCCTTCTTTGCGAAGAATTATAACGATTCCATGTATGCGGAAGGTACGTCTAAACAAGGTATCGTCGTTGTCACGGGTATCACGACCTGGGACGGTCAATTAAGCTCGGGCGTAAACGGCAACGGTACGAAAA
>JAZORL010000089.1:0-3319 GCA_045656625.1 Candidatus Scatosoma sp.
CCATTTTTAATCTTCTCTTACCGAGCTTCAGCCCGGGCTGCTCGCTTTCTCGGCGACAGCTTGTATATAATACCACAAACCGTTTCGCCTTGTCAACTGTTTTTCATAACTTTTTTTAACTTTTTTTGAAAAAGTTTTTTCGCCCTGTTTTTCAGTTGTCCTTCACGACAGCTTGTATATATTACCACTTTATTTTTACCAAGTCAAACGTTTTTTATAACTTTTTTAAAGTTTTTTTATAAAATTTTGTAAAAGAATAAATGCCGCCCCAAAGGCTTTTCTCTTGACTTTACACGCGCGCGCGTGATACAATATTATATATAAGGAGCAAAACTATGTTAAAGACCCTGAGAATTGTTTTTACGATTATAGCAGCGGCGTTTTTGGTCGCAATTTTACCCGCGAGTAGCTTTTGGGATTGGGTAGGCGTAATCATTTGTATCGCCGGTGCTGCACTTTTCTGGATGTTGATGCTCGTATGCAAAAGCGCACAGGAAAAGCAGGAGCATAAGGACGAACTTAAGCCCGGGGATTTCTTTCATCCCTCGGAAGCAAAGCCTTGCGAAAAGACGAATAAACGCGAAGAAAAAAACGACTAATTTTCTCTGTTTTTTACAAAAAAAATTTTTGCACAGCTGTTGACAAACCTATACTTGCGTAGTATAATAATATTATAAAAAATGCGGTGATTCCGTAATAAAAAAGGAGGCTCGTTATGCAGTTTGATAAATGGTTTAACAAGCAGTCCACCCTTATTAAGGCTATTCTCCTTCTCATCCCCTTCGTTGGTTGGGTTGTTGAATGTCTTGTAAGATTGTCCGTTATGTTGAGAACGAAGAGCGGTGTACACATTGTTGTATTCGTTTTGTTCCTCGTATTGGGTTGGGGCTGGATTCTTGGTCTTATCGACTTTATTTACTTGTTGCTGAAAGGTCATCTTATTTTGGCAGACTAATGAACACAAAAGAAAAATACCGTCTTTGGACGGGATTTTTTTTCTATTCCATAATCAATTAACCGCCGCCACTTTTACCAAGTGACGGCGGTTTTTCCTGTACCTTATACCTATTTAATTGTTAAAATCCTCAATCATATTCAAAAGCTCTTCAAAACGATACAAATCTTCCGCGGAATAATAATCTATGTAAATTCTGCCCTTTTTGTCGTTCCCGATCAAGGAAACCTTCGTACGGAATACGCTGCGCATACGCTCTACAAACGCCTTTAACTCCGCGCTTTTCAACGCAGACTTTGCGTCTTTTTCCGCTTGCAACACCTCAGGCGGCGTTAAAAACGCCTTCACCGCACGTTCCATTTCACGCACCGTGTACCCACGCTTAATCGCTTCCGCCGCAAATCCATACTGTTGATTTTTCGGCACTTTCACAAGCGTTCTCGCATGCCCAGCGGAAAGCTTACCGCTTTCAATCAACCCTATCACTTCCGGCTCTAACGTCAAAAGCCGCAGAGTGTTCGCCACCGCCGGACGAGATCGACCGATGAGCGCCGCAACGTCGTCCTGCGTTAAGGAAAAATCCTTGACGAGCCGTTGCATTAAATAGGCTTCTTCCATCGTTTCCAAGTTTTCCGCCTTTAATTTTTCAATACAAGAAAAGGTTTCCGCATTATTCTCGGTGAAATGGTAAATGCGTACCTGCACTTCCGTTGCACCCGTACCCTTATATGCGTAAAAATCCTTGTCCGCCGCCAACAATTTCAGTTTCCCGTTTTCTTCATTGACCGAAAATTCGGGTGCGCCGTTCAAAAGAAAGTACGCCGCACGGTTTCTAAGCTCCTTTTTATCAAAACTCTCGCCGTCAACGTCGCTAACAATCAGCGAGATTGGGGCATTGCGCCGTTCAAAATCCACGTTAAACGATTTTTTGCGTTTCGGTTTGTTCATCTTTCACCTACCACCGTCTTTTCTCATCATTTAGAGCAACGGAGCCGCCCAAAAGGTGACTCCGTTGTATTCGTTATTCTTTATCTTCCGTATTTTCGTTTGCAGGAGCGTCAACCGAATCAGGCGTTTCAACCGTTTCCGTTTCTTCGGTTTTTTCGTTTTCGTCCGCAACTATGTGTTCCTTATCCGCAGCCGTCACACGAACAAACGGGTTTGCCTTGTGCGCTTCTTCCGCATTTTCCATCGCTTCTACAACTTCTTTATACGACGCACCCTTCATCAATAAAGTGACTTCTTCGTTATAGATCGTTTCCTTTTCCACAAGCACGCGCGCCATATTGTCAAGGATACTGCGGTTTTCCGTCAAGAGCTTCTTCGCTCTTTCGTGCGCTTCGGCTACAAGTCTACGCACTTCCGCATCGATTGTCGCCGCCGTTTCCTGCGAATAACCGCCACGGCTTTGGTGACCGTATTCCATACCCATAAATACGGGTTGATCGGAATCGTATGCAACAAGCCCAAGCTTATCGCTCATACCCCATTGCGTGACCATTCTACGCGCGATTTCGGATACGTGCTGAATGTCCGCACTTGCGCCCGTCGTAATGTCTTTGATAACAAGCTCTTCCGCCACACGGCCGCCGAGCGACATACAAATATTGTCTACAAGCTTGTTGTACGAAACGTCGTTGTCGTCCGTTTCCGGTCTGGTCATGGTGTACCCTGCCGCACGGCCACGAGGAATAATGGAAACCTCGTGTACAGGGTCGCAGTTTTCGCAAAGGCTTGCCAAAATTGCATGCCCTGCTTCGTGGTACGCCGTACAGCGTTTATCCGATTCGGTGACAACACGGCTTCTCTTTGCAGGACCCATCAATACTTTGTTGATACCGTCGTACAATTCGAGATTACCGATAAGCTTTTTCCCTGCACGAGCCGCCAAAATTGCCGCTTCGTTCAAAAGGTTTGCAAGCTCCGCACCCGAGAAACCTGCCGTGATTCGAGCAACCGTCTTAAAGTTGACGTCCGCCGCCATCGGTTTGTTTCTTGCATGCACCTTCAAAATTTGTTCTCTACCCTTTACGTCGGGGAGATTTACGTTGATTCTTCTATCAAAACGACCGGGACGAAGCAATGCAGGATCGAGAATGTCCTCACGGTTGGTCGCCGCCATCACGATAATGCCGTCGCTGTTTTCAAAGCCGTCCATTTGCACGAGGATTTGGTTCAAGGAAGTCGGAGGCCAAGCGGTCTTAGGAAGACAACTCTAGGTTGCAACTCCTTGGCTCACAGAACGACATGGCTACGATCCGACTTATGCAGGATCGAGAATGTCCTCACGGTTGGTCGCCGCCATCACGATAATGCCGTCGCTGTTTTCAAAGCCGTCCATTTGCACGAGGATTTGGTTCAAGG
>JAZORL010000090.1:0-2501 GCA_045656625.1 Candidatus Scatosoma sp.
CAAACCGGCGTCGGTAAGAAGGAAACGGGAGAGGACGGCAGGGAATATGAGTACAACTTGATCGATACGCCTGGCCACGTCGACTTTACCTATGAAGTGAGCCGTTCGCTCGCCGCTTGCGAGGGGGCGATTTTGGTCGTAGACGCAACGCAGGGCGTAGAAGCGCAGACCCTTGCCAACGTATATTTGGCGATGGAAAACGACTTGGAAATCCTGCCCGTTATCAATAAAATCGACTTGCCAAGCGCACGTGTGGACGAGGTCAAGCAGGAAATTGAGGACGTCATCGGTTTGCCTGCGGACGGTATTCCTTGCGTTTCCGCAAAGGAAGGCACGAATATTGAGGATCTGCTCGAAGCGATTACGGAATATTTCCCTGCGCCCGACGGCGACACGGAAGAACCCCTCAAAGCCTTGATTTTTGATAGCTATTACGATAACTACAAGGGGGTTATCCTGTTCGTTCGTATTATGGACGGTATGGTGAAGGTTGGCGATAAGATTAAGACCTTCTTATCCCCGACCGTGTACGACGTGACGGAAGTGGGCGCGTTTGCGCCCGGACTTTTCCCCAAGGATTGCTTAAAGGCAGGGGAAGTAGGCTATATCGCGGCGTCCATTAAATCCATTCAAGACGTTGCCGTGGGGGACACGGTCACGTCGGCAATTCGTCCTGCCGCTGCGCCTTGTCCTGGGTATAAGCAAGTACAGCCCGTTGTCTTTTGTGGTATCTATCCGCTCGATGGGAGTAAGTTCAACGATTTGAAGGAAGCGCTTTTGAAATTGCAGCTCAACGACGCGTCGCTCATTTTTGAGCCGGACAACTCCGTTGCGCTCGGGTTTGGGTTCCGTTGCGGTTTCTTGGGGCTTTTGCACATGGAAATCATTCAAGAGCGTATCGAAAGAGAGTTTAATCTCGATATTATCACCACTGCGCCGTCGGTTAGCTATCACGTGCATAAGACGAACGGCGAGGAGTTTTTCGTGGACAATCCTTCGCACTTGCCCGATCCGTCGGACATTGAGTATATGGAAGAGCCGATTGTCAAGGCGGAAATTTATACGCCGCCCGATTATATGGGTCCGGTAATGGATCTTTGTAAGGAAAAGCGTGGCGTGTTCAAGAATATGACCTATTTGGACGAGCGCCGTGTAAAGCTCGAATACACGTTGCCGCTTAACGAAATCGTGTACGATTTCTTCGACGGCTTGAAATCGAGAACGAAGGGATATGCGAGCTTTGACTATGAGATTGCAGGCTATGAAAAATCCAAGCTCGTGCGCTTGGACATCCTGCTTAACGGTGAGATTTGCGACGCTCTTTCGACGATCGTTTTCGAGGGTAGAGCATACGAACGGGGCAGAACCCTTTGCGAAAACTTGAAGGAAGCAATTCCTCGTCAGCTTTTCGAAATTCCCGTGCAGGCGGCGGTCGGCGGCAAGGTAATTGCCCGTGAAACGGTCAAGGCGGTAAGAAAAGACGTCCTTGCCAAGTGCTACGGCGGCGACATTACGCGTAAACGCAAGCTTTTGGAAAAGCAAAAGGAAGGCAAAAAGCGTATGCGTAAGGTGGGTAGCGTAGACGTACCGAGCGAAGTGTTTATGGAAATTTTAAAGACGAACAAGGACTAAAACGCCGTATATACGTCGCATTTCGGCGTTGCGGCTCCGCGCTTTTCGGTCACGTACGCGCAAGTACGCTCCCGTCAAAGTGCTCGCCGCGCCTTGAACTACTCGTATCTACGACGTTTATTGCGCCAACATCAACCATTAACTATTTGGAGAAAAATAAAATGGCAGGTATTTATATTCACGTTCCTTTTTGTAGACACAAATGCAGCTATTGCGATTTCGTGTCCTATCCCGACAAAATCAATTACGCCGAAGCGTATATGGCGTGCTTGTATAAAGAATTAAAAATGCGTGGGGAAGAACTCAAAAATTACGAGTTTGACACCGTGTATTTTGGCGGCGGTACGCCGTCCTATATCCCCCCGAAGCTGATTTTGGGGGCGATGAATCAAATTAAGAGCTGCTTTAAGCTGAAAGAAAACGCGGAAATTACGTTGGAGCTCAACCCCGGCACTATCGGCGAGGCGAAGGTGGAAACCTACTTAAAAGCAGGGATTAACCGCTTTTCGATCGGGCTCCAAACGGCGATTGACAGTCAGCTTGCCGACCTTGGACGAATCCACAACGCACGTGATTACGTGTATGCAACGAACCTTTTGCAGGGGCAAAATTTCAGCACGGACGTGATGCTCGGTTTGAAAAATCAAACGAAGGAAGATATCGCAAAAACGATCGAGCTTGCGGCGGCTTGTGGGTCAAAGCACATATCCATGTACGCGTTGACGGTGGAAGACGGCACTCCGATCTACACCGATTATCTCAACGGCGAGCTGCCTGATGCGGATGAAGTTGCCGAACTGTACGAGTACGGAAGAGGGCTTTTAAAATCGTTTGGATACGAGCGTTATGAAGTGTCGAATTTTGCCGTT
>JAZORL010000091.1:0-2232 GCA_045656625.1 Candidatus Scatosoma sp.
CGACATTGTTTTGAAAGACCCTAATATTGGACAAAGCGCATTGATTTCCGTATTGCGAGTTGTTTCAGGTTCGTTGTTTAGTTTGTTTTTACAATATTCGGTCGCCTATGCTTTATTGCGGAAAGGTTTACCCTTCCGTGGCGCAATTGTAATGTATTTTACGATTCCGATGTTTATCAGCGGGGGCTTGATATCCGAATATATTATCTATGCAAAATTGCAGTTGTATAACAGTTTCCTTATATATATTTTACCTGCATCTTTCAGCTTTTATAATATGGTTATTATAAGAACGTATTTGCAAGGGATTCCTGAATCCTTGCTAGAATCGGCAAGATTGGACGGTGCGGGAGAATTTACAATTTTGTGGAAAATAATGCTGCCGTTGTCTATGCCTATTGTCGCTACGATTTTATTATGGTGTGCAGTGGCACATTGGAATGATTGGACAAGAACTTTGTACTTTGTGGATAACCCTGAGTTATATACGTTGCAGTATCGGTTAATGTTAGCGCAAAAAGAAGCGGAGTCTTTACAGCAAATGATTCAAAATGCGATGGAATCGGGACGTCCGCTCGGTACAATCGACAGCGATATTTCTGGGGAATCCATTCAAGCGGCGCAAACGATTATTACGACGATTCCGATTGTATTGACCTATCCGTTCTTCCAAAGATACTTTGTATCGGGGGTAACAATGGGTAGCGTAAAAGAATAAATCAAGGAGAAAAAAAGATGAAAAAGATTTTGGCAAGGATAATGTGTATGGCTTTATGTGCCACGTTTGCAGTTTCGATTGCTGGCTGTGGAAAGCAAACTCCGTCGGATGAAATTGACGCGAATTATGAATGGTTGGACGAGCGTTTCACGGATACGTCGCAACTGTCTGATTATGCTGGTAAAAATAAAATTAGCCTTAGTGCTTGGAATGTTTCCGAAAGGCTTTCGGGGAAAAAATCTAGCGACGACGTCGTGTCTAAGGAAATTGAGCGTGTAACGGGCGTTTCCTTTGAAAAAAACGGTATCGTGGATAATAAGGATTCCACGGCGGAGCAGCGTTATAATCAGCTTAGCATGACAGGGCTTCCCGACATTGCTTATGGTAGGGGCTGGATTGATCCCGAAGCATTGTGGGATTTGACCGACCTTGTAGACAAATATTGCCCTACGATTAAGGCGCGTATGCCTGAATCGGTATGGAAAGCTACGCAGGTGACGGGTGGTGAATCTGGCAAAGTATACGGTATTCCTTATGCGCTCGGTAACGTTGGTCTTTCTGAAATTGATACTGAAGCCGATCCGCAAAAGACGGTTATGTTTGAATATAACCACGAACCTTACCCTTATATCATGGTTCGTGATGACGTTTTGAAAGCGGCTTACCCCGAAGCGAAAACGCAGGCGGAAATTGACGCGCTGTATGAAACGCAAGGGTATTTTACGGAAGAAGATTTGTTTGACGTAGAAATTACGTCGGCGCAGCAGTTCAGAACGGAGTTCTTACCTAAAATTCAAAACGTACTGGATACGGCGAAAAATCCTGACGGTACCTACCGTTATACGATGAAGGGCGGCAGAAAGGTAAAAGCTATGCTGGTGACTGGCGGTCAAGACGCAGACACGTGGGATTTCATGGGCGTTACCATTCCTAAATTGCTTGGCGCAACGGGCACGCACTACAATACGCACTTTACTTATTGGGATAAGCAAACGAAGAAAATCGAGCTGATGTTGACGCAAGATTTCTATAAGGATGAAGTATACGAATGGGCAAAGCTTATTAACGATGGGACAATCGTATCCAAAGAAGGTATGACCACGGTACATTCGACAATTCAAAGCGAATACAACAGTGGCTACTATGCAATCGGCTACCTTTCCAACAGCTATCCTCAGGGTATGCAATGTCAATACACCAGTGAAAACGGTCAGACGGAAAGGGTGCAGTATAGAAAAGTTTACATGAAGATTCCTGTGGGCGACCATTTTGAATTTATGTCGTCGGGCGCGCCCATTCCCCACAGCGTTATGTTCTTTAAGGACAGCGTAAGGGAAAGCGACCTTCCTCAGCTTCTTCGTTGGTTGGATTATCAATGCTCGCGCTTGGGGGATAAGCTGTATGCGTGGGGACCTTCGTCTGCGGGGCTTTTCAATGAAGACGAAAACGGCGTGAGAACCTACAAAGATGAAGAATTGGCAAACCAAATGGTTTACAGCACGGCAACGATGGGT
>JAZORL010000092.1:0-2894 GCA_045656625.1 Candidatus Scatosoma sp.
CGATTAACAGGAAAACATTAATAAAGGTCGAGTATGCTAAATTCTAATATTGTGCAAGAAACAAAAGAAATAACGCGCATACGCCTTTGCAGCGGGGATGTAAGAACTTGCGTTTTCTTAGTGAAAAATGGGGGGAACGACGAGTTTACTTTGATTGATGGCGGCTTTGACGAACATAACGTTGTCAATCAATTACTTCCTTGCTTGCAACAGTTAGGGGTTCCGCTTTTAAAAGTGCGTCGGTTATTCTTGACGCACAGCCACGGTGATCATATAGACGGACTGCCGATGCTATTACCGCTTATTCCTAACGTAGAAATCTATGCGCATGAAAGCATTGCAGTGCGAACGCATACGTTGACGGATGGTATGCTAATAGGCGATATAAAGGCAGTGTATATGCCGGGGCACACCATGGATGGTTTCGGGTTTTTGGATGTAAGGACGAACTCGCTTATCAGTGGAGACGGGCTTCAACTGTGGGGTATTGAAAGGTTTGGCGTAGGTGCGGATTTGCCGAAAGAGTATTTGCAAACGCACGATAAGCTTTTATCGATGGACATTTGTAATATTTTCAGTTCTCACTCTTACGACTTTTTAGGCGAAAGAGCCGTTGGGGATGAGAATTGTAAAAAATATATTCAAGAGAGTAAAAATAATTATTTAGAATTGATCACATTTACAAAGAAATGTAGGGAAGAAAATAAAACGGCGCGCGAGATCTGTGCTTTATTTGAGATGGAGCATCCCACTCATCCCAAAATGCAGGTCAATGCCGTTGAGAAAATCATCCGCGTTTTTTTAAGTTAGAGAGGTGGATAAAAATCCTGATAACAAAAGAAGTGTACGTATACTTGTAAAGGCGATAACGTTTCGGTAGATGTGTTGGATTTTGGCGTGATTGTACAAAGTTCGTTTGCGGACGGAGTCAAGTTTGTTGGAAAGTTGTGATGGGTATCCCAATATATAACGAATAGGAGAATAGACATGAGAATATTTAAGGATATTGTATATAAAAGCGATGAGGCTTGTAAGCTGGATTTGTATTTGCCTGACGAAGATGGTTTTGAAACAATTGTGTGGTTTCATGGCGGCGGTTTAGAAAACGGCGATAAGCAACAGGCGGAAAGATTTGTATCGGCAATTGTAGATGCAGGGTACGGTTTTGTCAGCGCAAATTACAGAATGTATACAAACGGCGTGAAATTCCCCGAATTTCTTTTTGATGCAGCAGCGGCTGTGGCGTTTGTAAAAGAAAACATTGAAACCTACGGCGGGCAAAAGGATAAATTGTATATTTCAGGGCAATCCGCAGGCGCTTGGTTGTCGCTTATGCTGTGCGTAAATGACGAATACCTGAAAAGCGTGGGAATAGAAAATAAAGAAATTGCAGGCTGGATTATTGACAGCTCGCAAACGACCGCGCATTTTAACGTATTAAAGTATGAGTTGGGAGAGGATACAAGAGCGCAGAGAATTAACGAATTTGCGCCGCAATACTTTGTTTCTGAAAAGACTGATTTTTCAAAAATGCTACTTATTTTTTATGAAAATGATATGTGTTGTCGTTATGAACAAAATATGCTGTTTTACAAATCTATTTTGGCGTTTAACGAACAGGCAAATATTGTATATAAAGTGCTTTCCGGTGGGCATTGCCGTGGTTCAAGCGAGCCGAATGAAGACGGAAAATACGATTACGTCGAAACGATGTTGCAATGGTTGAAAAATTGAAAGAAAGGGAATTGATATGTTTGACGCTTTGATAATAATGTTAAAAAACGTAATCGTTTTCGTCGCTTTGGCAATCCCTGGGTATTTGCTTATCAAGACGAAGTTGCTTAAAAAAGAACAGTCAGGTGCATTGTCCATGCTCTTGATGTACGTAGGGATGCCGTTCCTTATTTTTAGCAGTACGATTAACAATATAACGATAAACACCGAACTTTTAGCTACGATAGGGATTGTGTTAGGAATCGGCGTTGTATATACGTTTGCAATGTTCTTCGTGTCCAAACCATTGACCAAAATGGAGCGTGAACAAAAAACGCAAGGAATGATGCGCTTTTCGTCCGTTTTCTCGAATAACGGATTTTTAGGAATTCCTTTGGCTATGGCAGTATTCGGCGCGGGATCCATGGCTTTGATGGTGGTAATTATTCTTAATATTGTTACCAACGTTTTAATGTATACTTTGGGGATATATCTTATTTCGGGGGATAGAAAGGCGATTAGCCTGAAAAAAGCATTCTTAAATCCCGTATTGATTGCTTTTGTAATAGGTATTATTGCGAATTTGCTGAACGTGAAAGGATACGTACCCGAAGTGGCGACGTATTCCACGCATTTCTCCAATCTCGTTACTCCGATTTCGATGACGATTTTGGGTATGAAGATGGGTGGTGTAAAATTCTTGGAACTCTTCAAGTCTTGGAAAACGTACTACGTATCCGCATTAAAATTAGTAGTATTCCCGATGATTATTGTGGCGATTGTATTCGTATTGAATCAAGTAACCGCAATCATTACGCCCGATATGGTTTTGGGTGTGCTTATTGCTTTTGCAATGCCGACGGCAGGGCTTGCATCTACGTTCTCGGATAATTTCGGTGGGGATACTGAAAATGCAGTTGCCTTTACGTTGGGGACAACCGTTTTATCCATTGTAACGATTCCGTTATTGTATTGGGCAATTTGTTTGTTATTGTAATTTGCAGTTAGATAGAATGCAAGGAGAAAAAAGAATATGAAGAAAGTACAAAAGATTGCAATTATGACGGGCGGTGGGGATTGTCCTGGTTTAAACCCCGTAATTCGCGCGGTTGTAAAAACCGCTATTTCCAAGTACGGTTTGGAAGTAATGGGCGTTCGTCACGGTTACCACGGGCTTTACC
>JAZORL010000093.1:0-2666 GCA_045656625.1 Candidatus Scatosoma sp.
AAGCGTAGAGGCGCAAAACTTACACCCCATACGGCAACCGACTTGCGTAGAAACGCATTGCGTATAGCCATACTTATATTTCATAAGTACCCCTTCGACAAGGTTTCCGTCGGCGTACTCGAATAGGTATTTTTCCGTACCGTCGGTGGAATGATAGGTCTCTTTAATTTTTATCGCGCGATCCTCGTATTCTTCGCAAAGCTTTTCCTTGAACGGCTTGGCAAGCGAAGAAATCTCGCTAATCGCCTTCCCCTGCATCAAGCCCTCGTAAAGCTGTTTTGCACGGAACTTTTTCTCACCCAAGCCAAGCACGAGCGATTCCAACTCCGCAAACGATAAATCCTGTAAAATTTTCTTCATTTTCTTGCTCCGCCATTACGGCATTTTCACCAGCTTACAAACGTAAAATCCTGCGCCGTACGCCGTGTCGGGCAAGAACTGCAAGCCGTATTTTTTCTTCTCGTGCGAGAGTGGACTCTCCAAGCTCTCCACGCTAAAATCCGCATGATTTTTTAAGAAAGCTTCCACCGTTTTATCGTTCTCACACGCAAAAAGCGAGCAGGTGGAATAATAGAGTGCGCCGCCCTTTTTCACGTACCGACAAACGGTATCCAAAATCCCCTTTTGCGACTTTTCTAACGCCGCAATATCTTCCTTTTTGCGGAAAATTTTGATATCGGGATTCTCGCTAATCGTGCCGTACCCCGAGCAGGGCGCATCGCACAACACCCCGTCGAATTTTTCTTCGTATTCCGCATCGAAAACGCTGCTATCCTTTTGCATTTCCGTCACGTTTACCACGCCCATACGAGTCTTGTATTGACGGATTAATTCCACTCTATGCGCATGCAGTTCAAAGGAAGTCACTTGCCCGCATTTTTTGGCAAGCAGCACCGATTTACCGCCAGGCGCAGCGCAACAATCAAGCAAGCTTTCGCAAGGGGCTACGCAATCGCAAATGGCGATACTCCCCACCGATTGAAAGGTGTATTCTCCGTTGTCAAACCCCTCGTCACGCACGAAATTTTCAAAGATATAATTGTCTGCAAAGGGCGTTTTGATATGCGGCTTATTTTCATATTTTTCCGCATTTTTCTCAAAGCGGACGGACACCCCCTTCGAGCTTGCCCCTGCTATCGCTTTGGCACGGCTGCCGTACTCTTTTTTGAGTAGCTCATACGCAAAAACGGGATAGGAAAGAGCGATTGCCTCACCGTCCTTTTCCCCTTTCAATTTCTCGTCCACCGCATTTTTATCAAACCGACGCAAAAAGGCGTTTACAAACCCACTCACGCCGCTTTTTCCGAGTCTTTTGCATAAATCCACCGCACAATCGGTGACCATATACCGCTTTTTCTCCATTTCCAAGAGCATATACAAGGAAATTTTAAGAATGGTACGCACGGCAAGCTTGGGCGCTTTGGGCGCGTAGTGACGGATACAATACTCGAAATACAAATCGTTTTCAAGTACGCCGTACACGATTTTCACCGTGCGAGAGCGATACTGCTCTTCAATGTAGGTATCGGCAATCGCTTGCTTAATGTGCGCTCCGTCCGAATAGATTTTCGTCAAAATCAAAAAAGGATCGTAAACGGGATTCGTCAGCATGAGAATACCTGTCCCTTTTGCGCTTTTCTACCGTTCAAAAAGTCGCCGCCCGACATACGTTTTCCGCCTGCGCCTTGCACTTCTAAAAGCTTCACCGCCCCATCCGCGCATTTGACAAGTAATCCACGCTTGGGTCTATCGGATAATACTTCCCCGATTTTCGCATCGCCTATCGCCGCGTTTTCTTCGTCGGTAAGCGCCGCTTTTTCTACGCGGTAAACGTTGATTTTATTTCCGTCCAATTCAGCGTAAGCCACGGGCGCAGGGTTCATTCCGCGCGCCAAATCCACGATTTCTTTCGCCGTTTTGTGAAAGTCGATTTTTGCATGCTCTTTGCCGATTTTTCGAACGGTGTTCACGCCGTCCGAATCTTGCGGTGTCAAGGTGTACTCCCCCGATTGCAAAGCGTTTAAGCCGTCCACAATCAGCTTTGCGCCAAGAAGAGAAAGGCGATTAGAAAGCTCGCCGTAGGTCTCCGCTTCGTCAATGGGCGTTTTACCCACACAAAGAATATCGCCGCTGTCCAAGCCAAGCTCCGTCTTCATAATCGACACGCCCGTTTCCTTTTCACCGTTTACGATACAGCTTTGAATGGGCGATGCCCCACGATAGGCAGGCAACAAGCCTGCGTGGATATTCCAAACCCCCATCGGGAAAATATCAAGCACCGCTTGCGTCAAAATTTGTCCGTAAGCGCAGGTGACCATCAAGTCGGCTTGAAACGCCTTGACAGCATCAAGCTCGTCACGAATTTTTTCGGGCTGTAAAATGGGCAGACCAAGCTTTTCGGCAAGCACCTTGACAGGCGGGGGCGTGAGTATCCCCTTTCTACCTTGCGGTTTGTCCGTCTGCGTGACAACGCCAACGACTTCAAAGCCACTATCGATGATGTTTTGTAAGGGCGCGAGTGCAAACTCGGGCGTACCTGCAAAAAGTATTTTCATATCAGTTTCCTTTTAGGGATAATTTAAGGCTCTTTTTCACAAGGAAAACGGCGGAGTTCAAGAAGAATTGAGCAGCTCGCAGGGAACGTAGCAACGTGACGTTGCATCCAA
>JAZORL010000094.1:0-5616 GCA_045656625.1 Candidatus Scatosoma sp.
GCTCACAGAACGACATGGCTACGATCCGACTTAGATGACGGCGGTATAAATACAACGCAAATGTTTGTGCTGTTTGATAACGTTTTTTACTATTCGGGATATAAAGGCAAGGGGACGTATATGCACAAAATATCGTGCGTAGAAACTACTAAATATTTAGAGAAAATTAAGATTTTTAACTTGAATTTGACAAATAAAAACGATACGTTGTTGAATCAATTTGAAAAAGCGCTGGTAAACGTGGAACCCAATATTATCCCGTCTACATATCCTATTGGTATGCGTTTTAGTCTTTCGCAATATTTCCAAAATTTTTTGAGAGACAAGAAAAGCCGTGATTTTTATATAGGAAATACGGATTTTCGTTCTGCATTAGATGAAATGTTGCAGGCCGAAAACGCAAGAATTTACGTTGATAAGGTTACTCCAACCGAATATGCCTATCAGTTTAAATTAGGCTATCAATCGTATAATGTTATTAAAGACGTAAATGCGGAATGGACAAAGGATAAACACGGAATAATTATAAGCGAAGAAATGCAAAACGATGGGCAAGATTACGCAGGAAAAATTATAGCTCGAGGGCAAAACACCGTATTGGAAGAGCCGATTACGTTTAGAGATTCTTTTAAATCGGGAAGTGCTACGATAAGCGATAAAACAGCAACTGTTGTTTTTCCGTTTCCCATATCCGATAAAGGCATTAAATCTTTTGTTATTAAGAAGTTGCCCATAATATATAGAGATTCAAGTTTAAACGATTCAAAAACAAAGATTGAAGATGTTGATATTGCAGAGTTTATTATACCGCAGGAACAATACAATTTGCTAAGCGAAGAAGCGCAAAAACCGTATATACCTTATACGATAAAAGGATTTGAAATATCTTTTGGGAAAAATTATACAAAGTGGTTTGGGTTAAAAGAAAGTGCAACTTTAAACGCCATCTTAAACGTGGTGCAAAGAGGTGAGGATGAGAATGAATATTATCCCGGAGATTTTGTGAATAGCGAGTTGAAATGGTGGAACTACACAATAGAATGTACTTATTACCCCATTATAAACACGATTGTGGATATGGAAAAAAAGGACAATTATAACTTAAACGATAGCTTGTTAGGCATTACGGATAGCCAAACGGAAAAAACGCTTAACGCAGATTTGCACGGAAAAAAATTAGCAGGACTTATTAACCGCACGGGCAACCCTACGTATATTGTAGGAGTAAAAGCGGATAAGGTTTCATCCTTGTTACCCGTTATGTCGCGAATTACTTTGCCCAATGCAGAAGATGAAGAAGACACCAATTACGTAGTTTATAAACGCGAGTACGCCGTATATGATAATTATGTTGATTGTAAGTATTATTTATCAAAAAACTACAATCAAGTCCAAAAATCGGCAGGCGTAAATCGCGAAAAGCAATTATACGATATACCGCTTGAAAATGACGAAGCTCCTATTGTTATAAAAAAATATTTGTTATTTTCGTATGACGAAATAAAAAATGTAGACTTGTCTTTTAGCTTTAATTTTGCGCATACGGCATTATCTACAATTTTTGAGTACACCTATCTTTTAGAAGACCATTTTATTCAATATTTGCTTTTGCAAACGCTTGCGATGACACAAATAGAAGATGTGATTTATCCACAATCTACGGAAGATAGTAAAGGAAATACTCCCTATATCGGCAATGAAAATGCGAGGTTTGTCTTGCCCGTAGCGGGTTACGCGCACGATAAGGTTATGACATTCTGCGCTGCTCCGTTAGATAATTATTCTATATCATATTCACGTGACGGTTATAAGTTTAGCATTTGGGGCGACGGAGGGTATCGTATAACGTACAATCAATACGTTAGCAAAGAAAGTCCTATTGTAGGCGAGTGCCATATGTATAGGTTAGATTATGCGTATGAGTTGGTAGCTGGAAACGAGAATATTGTAGACAAATTTCCCATTGTCGAAAACCCCTCCGAAAATTTTTCTTATGCAACAAAGGAACCAATAATCATTGAGTACCATAAAGACCGTACGCAAAAGCCCGTTTTCGCACTTTCCGTCGAATTTAAACCCGCGAAAAAATACAAAAACGATTTAATTATAGGCTCAAGATTTGTGCGCGAAAATGCATTATTACGCGGCGTAAAAGATTTTAATGAATCGTTTGAGCTTGAAGTCGTTTGCTCTGATAATTATCAGTTTTCGGGAGAAGAAGATACTTTGCCCGCAAATTTATTTACTTCGTATAAAGTTGCAAGAAATGTTTTTGAATTGCAAGATTATATCGTAAACGGGCAAAATGTTGGCAGTAAATTAACTTTAAAAACGCAAGAAATTCCCGATAATATTAAATCTTGGGCGATTGTAAATTTAATCGAATATCTACCGGACGGTGTAGCCAGATACGATAATCGATTTTTATTGGCGGGAAATGGAAAGCCTCGAGATATTTATTGCGCAATGGCAGATTTATTTAAGGAGTAAAAATATGATAGCATTAAAAATACGGTTATATCAAGATAGCGCAGGCGGATTGCTTGCGGAGTTTATTGATGGGTTAAACAGCATTTCTCAAAACAACTCAGGAAAAAACGTTGTACAAGTCATTGTTGACGGATTTGAATTGCAAACGGAAGAAATGCTGCAAATTGCTTATGCAACAAGCTTAAATGAAGCCGACGCAAATACAGAAAGCGTTGGTTTTAATTTTATGGAAAGAAGCTACACCGACAATAGTTGGATTGCGCAAGTTGACCCGATTGTTTTGTTACGGCGCGGAATTTGGTATTTAGATTTACGCGCAGTAACGGAAACGGATAGCGAAATCGATACTGTTTCCCATTTGGAAGAAAAATTACAGTTTGCAGTAAACGCAAGTCTACAAGACGTAAACGGAAAGCATCCTAATAAGGGTGATATTGCCGCGCTTTACCAAACGGCATTAAATGCTGTTGCTGAATCTGCAACAACGGCTGAAAACGTTGCGACAAATATAACTAATGAACTTGTTCCCCGTTTAGTAGAAAAAGAAACCGAAATTTTAAAAGAAACTGTACAAACTAATACGGATAATATTGCGCAAATAAGACAAGAGATTATAAACGAAGCGCATTTTAGGGGGTATGTACTTACCAATGCAATAGTAAAAGCATTGCAAGGCAATGAAAACGACTATGCGTATTCTGCGGAAAGCGGTACAAAATGGATTTACCAAAACGGTACTTGGGTAAATAGCGGAATAAAAGTCCCCGACCAAATTACGCCTGCAAGCGATACTACGCCTTTAATGGACGGAGCGGCAAGTTCAGGACAAGCTAACGCATACGCCCGTGGCGATCATAGACATCCTACGGACACAACGCGTTTAGCCGCAAGCGAAAAAGGACAAGCTAACGGAGTAGCCACACTTAACGAAAAAGGACAAGTACCCCAAGGACAACTTTCCACTATTTATACTATTATAAACATAGCTAACCTCGTTATTGAAGAACTACGAGAAGAAAATGACAATCAATCACAAGACATATTGAAAAACACAAATAATATTGAAAATTTAAAAGTTAAAACGGAGTTACATTCGCAAGTGATTCAGAAAAGCGGTTTAATGTACTCAGCGGATAACACGGCGTCTTGGAACGAACGCATAACGGCTGACGGCTTGAATGTCTTGGACGGAAGCAAGGCTGTATTGAAAAAGGTTGTCGGGAGTACGGTGGCTTGTAAGCAGTTGTTTATTCCAGAAAATGTTGTAGAGTATGGACAATCAACTGTCTTTGATGAAACGGAAAATGCTTATTTAATACCTAGTGCGGGTCTCTATTATTACAATTCAAACAAATATCTTTACGAGTATCAAGGCAAAGAAAACACGCAATACACTTTTACAGTAGAAATTAAGCAAGGCACGGCGGTTAATATTGGTTTTGTGTTTCATTATTCGGACGGAACTACAAGCAATGTCTCAAACAGAATAAAGCCTACCAATTATACTCTTTATTCAGCAACGAGCGAAGCAGGGAAAACTCTTACGGCAATTAGTTTGAATTATCAAACGAACGGTTCTATGTACTTCAAAAATGCTCGACTTAACGAAGGCACGGCTGACTTTGGCTATCAACCTTACTTCACAGGCTTGAAGTCGGCAAGTTTTGGCGGTATTGAAAGCACAAACGAAGACGGCACGGAAACGAGTACGCTTGTATTTCCGTTGACTGAAACGCCCGAAGGTACAACGATTGACTTTGTACAAAAAGCGGTTGTGGTAAATGGCGTATCAACTCCGTTTACTTCTGCACAGTTAGCAAATTTGACTTTTGCAACGGATAGCAACGGAAATAATTTAGGTGCGGTTTATACGATATATAACGGCGGAAATGAAAGCGTGCAAGGAAATAGCAATGCCGAATATCTTGCAAACAACGAATTGACAATTAACTATGTCTATATCACGGAGGTGCAGTAATGAAAAACGCAAAGATTTTAACCACGGCGGATTTTAGCCGTTTACCAAGAATGGAAACGGAAGAAAAGAAAAAAGCAAAACGTGCTTTGCGTGACAATCTATTAAAAGCGTGGGATATTCACAAATCAAACATATCCTACGGTGCAGAAACAGAAACGGAAGAAGAACACGCAAAATGCATTGCTTGGTGGAAAGCTTTGCTTAATCTTGAAGATTGGGCATTTAAAGATATTCCGCAAGGCGTAAAAAAGCATTTAAAGGAGTAACGGCGTAGTATGTTGAGAATAATCAATATTAAAGGACGGACGGGACGTTTTACGACTCCGTCTTTTCCTTGGACGGAAAACGAACCGCTTGAAATTAAGATAGAAGTAAATGAAACGCGCTTTGGGCGTTATATTCTAATTGTTAAATGCGGAACTATACAAAAAACAATTATGCTCGGCAAGGATATGACGATAACGATTCCGCCCGATTTTATAAAGCAAGGGAATTTTGGACCTGTGGAGTTTTTGTTGGAGTTTAGAAACCCTATCGGGGAAAAGGTGATTATTTCTAATGATCCGAATAAAAACGGATTTTTTATCGAGCCTTTATACATCACTTGTGTAGAAGGCAATACCACGGCGCAAGCGTGGTTGACGAAGATTGAAGGCGCGATAGCGGAATTACAAAAAACGGTACAAGGACACGGTGAAATTCTCGCGGAAATTCCCCAAAAAATTGCAGAGGCAGAACGCGAGGCGGTAATTCAGGCAACGGGCGGAGACCCGATGAACGGTTAAAAATCAAAGGAGTACATAAAAATGAAAAAATTAAATAAATTGCAAAAATTTCTCATATCTGCTTTAGCTATCTTTATTGGCGCAGCCGTTGTTTTTGGATTATCAATCAACATTTTGCAAGCTTGCGCGGAAGATGTACAACCCGGCACGGAAAACACGGAAATTTTAGACGATAGCGCAACGGACGAAGAAGTTGTTGACGGCGAAGAAACAAGCGAAAATAGCTTTGTTTACGATACCGTAGGTAATGTATATTATTATGTTGACACCACCGATGAATCGCATACTATTAAATTTGAAATTTTAGAAAACAGTAACTTGAAAATTAATATGTATGAAGAAGGGAATGTTTTAGCAATTGTT
>JAZORL010000095.1:0-3893 GCA_045656625.1 Candidatus Scatosoma sp.
GGGAAGGCGGCTTGCTCGCGATTTGTTATCCCTGCGGTATGGATTTGACGATTCCTTCCTTTTCGCTCTATTACTTTATGCAGGTGAACGAATATCTCAACAATACGGGCGGTATTACGCTTGCCGAAGAAGTTTACGATAAGTTAATTTCAGTATTAAACGTATTTATTGACAATCGGAAAGATGGATTGGTTCTCAAATTTGAAGGGGAAAACCATTGGAATTTCTACGACTGGTCACCGCATTTGGATGGGGAATTGCACAGCACGGAAGATGCGATTCCCGATTTGATGATAAACCTGCTGTTTATTTTAGCTTTGCAAAACCTGCGTGAAATAGCCTTTAAAATCGGCAAGTCGTTTGCGTATGAGGATTTATTCGAAGAAAGCAAAAAGCGCGCAAATGAAGCCTTTTTTAATGAGGACGTGGGGTTGTATTCGATGACTGTAGGAGGCAGCGAATATACCGTTTTGGGGAATGCGTTGGCAATCCTTGCAGAGTTGGAATTGGATAAGGAATACGTTTGCGAAAAGATTGTAAAAGGTGAACTTTCCGATTGCTCGTTGAGTATGAAAATCTTTAAGTACGACGCCTTGCTTGCTACGAATAAAGAAAAGTATCAAGCGTGGGTATTGAAGGAAATTCGCAGGGAATACGGCAAGATGATAGAACAAGGCGATACGGTTTGGGAAACAATAGACGGGGCGAGCGCATTCGATAATGCGGGGAGCCTTTGCCATGGTTGGAGTGCAATTCCTATTTACTATTATGCGACATTAAATTTATTGTCTAATTGTGTAAAAAGTATTTGACAATGTTTTCCAAGTATGTTACAATACACATCCCTAAAGGGCGCATAAAAACTTAATATCAAAACACAATATAAAATTTTAAGACTTGTATACATAAGATGAATGCGGCGGAGAGGCCTGATTACTCCTGTCATCTTTGTGGTACAAGTCTTTTATGTTTGGGAAAGAAAAGGAGGTGTAAGTGAAAAAGAAAAACTTTTTTATGGGGTCGTATGAAATCTTTGAGCTGGGACTCAAACCAAAAGAAATTGCGGTGTATTGTTGTTTGTTACGATATTGCAATCAAGACGGAAGTTGTTATCCGTCGAGAAGATTGATTGCAGAGAAATGCAGCATCGATAAAAAGACAGTGGACTCTGCTTTGAAAACGTTAGAGGAGTTGGGGCTTATCAAAAAGGTTTCGCAGTATCGCTTAGATAGAACAAGGACAAGCAATCTATATTTCGTGGACAAGCTGTTAGATAGTGAAAAAACTCTTTATGGATAGTGTCAAAACTCCCTAACAGAACTATAGTTAGTAGAAAAAGATATTTATTTACAGAAAAGAAATGATATAAGAGGGGCGAATTGAGTTAATAAATTTTCTTTTTTTCTGTAAAAAACATCAAGGGTAGGAAAGATGGGAAAAATGGGTTTAAAGGCAAAATTTCGGGGCAAAAATGCACGGCAAAGTGCAGGGCGAGGAAACACCCGACAAGAAAGAAGCAGGCAAAATTCGGGCGTTTTTGGAAGAGGCGGTAAAGATTCGAAGAAAAAATCGGTTTTCGATTTGTCTTGCAGGAATAAGCGAAGGCGTTGCAAAGCAACTTTCCGCAAATCACAACTGACGGCAACGCCGACAGTTCAAGGAACTTAGCGGTTTTGAGAGAAGGGTTGCTAAATAGAGCAAAAAGTTTGCGAATGGCACAATCGCCGATATTTCAAGGACTTTGCGAGGGGTTGCTGAAAAATATAACAAAAAAGGAGGGAATATTAGAGAATTCAAAAGAAAAAACGCTGGACTTTCTCAGCGTGTGATGGTATGTTGTTGCTACAAAAACAAAAGTCGAAAAATATTTCAATCGTTAATCTAAAAGGAGGAAAAGCTTATAAGGAATAAATGATAGGTAAGGGGCAAAGGAAGAACGAATTATCTACGAGTGAAAAGCGGGAAAGATTATTGCGTTACAGCCAACAGCTCGCAATGCTGAACGGGCTGTTAGGAAGAAAGCTCATCACCCAAAAAGAATATGAAGTCATCAAGCAAAAGTTAATGCAGGACTATCATATTCAATCTGAGTGGATGGCGTACTAAAAAACAATAGAAAAACGGGGAGGTGATAATGATTGAATAAAGTAGAAGTCATTAAAGCAAAAACGAATATTATTGATAGGGGTAAAAGCAAAAACGTTGATAGGAAGCTTCGAGTGGCTGCATACTGTCGAGTGAGTACAGACGACGAAGAACAACTCAACAGCTACCGTTCGCAGGTGCAGCATTATACGGACATGATTAAGAAAAATCCAGAATGGATGCTGGCGGGTATCTATGCGGACGAAGCAATTACAGGTACGAAGGTAGCCAAGCGAGAAGATTTTCAACGGCTTATCAATGATTGTATGTACGGCAGTATTGATATGGTAATCACCAAATCCATATCACGCTTTGCAAGAAATACGTTGGATACGTTAAGATACGTGCGCATGCTAAAAGAAAAACAAGTAGCAGTGTTCTTCGAAGAAGAAAATATTAACACGCTGACAATGGATGGAGAACTGTTGCTTGTAATTTTAAGTTCAGTAGCGCAACAAGAAGTAGAAAATATTTCGGCGAACGTAAAGAAGGGGTTGAAGATGAAAATGCAAAGAGGTGAGTTGGTTGGGTTTCAAGGTTGCTTAGGGTACGATTATGATAAGGAAACAAAATCTATCTCTATCAATGAAGAAGAAGCGGAGATTGTGCGGTACATTTTTAGAAGGTACGTCGAGGGCGCAGGCGGAAGTATTATTTCAAGAGAGCTTCGCAATCTCGGTTACAAAACTAAGCGAGGCGGAAGATCTTGGCCGGAATCCACGATAAGAGGAATTTTGAAAAATGAAAAATACAAAGGAGATTTGTTGATGGGGAAAACCTTTACGGTGGACCCTATCAGCAAGCGCCGGCTTGAAAATATGGGCGAAGAAGATCAGTTTTATTTGCGGGATCATCATGAACCGATTATCTCTGCGGAACTCTTCAATAAAGCGCAGGAAATATTAAAACGACGGGGGCAGGGGCGTATCCAAGCTGATGGGAAGCGGGAAATATTTACAAGAAAATACTCGTTGAGTTGTATGATAAAATGTGGTTTTTGCGGCGGAAGTTTAACGAGAAGATGTTGGCATAGCGGAACGCAGTACAGCAAAGCGGTATGGCAATGTGTGACCGTGACAAAGGGCGGTAGGAAATTTTGTCCTGACAGCAAAGGGATAGAGGAATGGCAAATAGAGCAGGCGTTCGTCGAGTCGTATCAAATGCTATGCACGGATAATAAGAGTATTATCGACGAGTTTATAGCAAGAGTAGAACAAGCTCTTTCTGAAAACAGCGTACTAAAAGAAATAGAACAGCTCAAGCGTGAAATCAATGGATTGGAGAATAAAAAACAAAAACTTTTAGATTTACGGTTGGAAGAATTGATAGAAAAAGCTGATTATGAGTTGAAATATATTGAAATATGTGCTAAAATAGAATTAAGCCAAAGAAAAATAGCGGAACTGAGCGAAACGGATCAGGCACGTGCGAACGTTCAGGAGCGGTTAAATACTTTCCGAAAGACGTTGAGCGAAAACAAAATTATAGAGGAATTTGATAGGGCGGTCTTCGAAAGCGTTGTTGACCACGTTATCATAGGCGGCTATGATGAAAACGGCAACAAAGACCCTGAAATGATATCCTTCGTTTACAAGACGGGTTTCCGCGATACGTTGGACGGTGGGAAGTATAGAAAACCGAGAAAAGTGCGAGTTGACAAGAAAACGGGCGTGAAGGGCTTAGCCGGCCCTTCACAAGACAATGCAATGGAGAAATTGTGCGCTTTATCGGAAGACGACGCACGTAGA
>JAZORL010000096.1:0-3026 GCA_045656625.1 Candidatus Scatosoma sp.
CGATTGGGCAGGCCATAATGACAACATCTTCAACAGCAGTATAGGAACGGAAGGCGCAGAAATTGCCCTTGTGTATAAGAACGGTACGTATTATGTGTTCTTGAACGGCGAAAAAGTATGCTACTTCAACGATTCGTTTGATAACGGTTGGGGTGGTATGATGGATACGAAGGACGTTATCGGCAAGGAAGGAACAATTAAATTAGGTTTATCTATTGCATACGGCACGGCACAATTTACCGAATATGGATATTCGACGGACGCGGAAGTTATCAACGGCTATGTGGCAGACGAGCCTGTAACGCCGCCTGTAGTAGAGCCAGTAGAGCCCAGCTACAGCGAATACGCAGAAGTAGAAAACTTCGCTTGCAACATTTCCGGCGATTACAAAGAATTCACGATGGGCGCGGAAGCTACGAATTACAACCCTCATTTTGAAGCGGTAGCAACGTTTAACGGCGGCGATGCCACTGGTAAAATCGGTTTCGAGCTCACCGCAGAAGACGGAAAAGTATTGCAATTTGTGTACAACAAAGAAGCAAATCGTTTTGGTTTCTACAATGGGGCAGAAGGCGCAAGTGATTATCGTGAATATGACTTAAATAATAATTTATTTAATGCTACGGGCGCGAATACGATAAAGGTTATTTACAACGGAAATAGAACTTTTGAAGTCTGGATGAACGGTGAAAAAGTATTGCACAATACGACGGACACAAGATTCCAAGATAGATTTACAATGGGTTGGAACTGTGGTGCATACGACCATTCGCAAGGTTCAGGCTATCCCTTCGAGTTCTGGGGAACGAGTACGATTAACGACCGTGCAACGTTGAAAGTAAGAGCATACGCATCCGACGGTAGCACGATTACCGACTTCGTATGTGAAACGACTGGCGGGTATAAAGAAACGCCTGTAGTACCCGATAATTCTTATTCGTTGGGGACGGAACTTTACACGGGAGCAACGATGACGAAGGATGGTGATACAATTACTTATACGGCAACGGGCGTAATTGGCACGCAAGTATTTGAAGGCGTAGAACTTGCACAGGATACGAATTACGTGATTTATGCAACGGTAGCAAGCGGAATGACGGCGCAAAACGTTGGTTTTGTAGTTGGTACGCTTGGCGAAGATAATTCTAAACATTTGCTTTTCCAATGGAGAAAAGGTCAAGGCGACTTCTACGTATGGAAAGATTTAGGCGGTTGGGCAGGACATAATGATAACATCTTCAAGAGCAGTATCGGAACGGAAGGTGCAGAAATTGCCCTTGTGTATAAGAACGGTACGTATTATGTATTCTTGAACGGCGAAAAAGTTTGCTATTTCGGTAATTCCTTTGACAATGGTTGGGGCGGTTCGTTGAAAGTAGCTGATACGATTGGCGCGGAAGGTACGATTAAGATTGGTTTGTCGGTTGCATACGGCACGGCACAATTTACCGAATATGGATATTCGACGGACGCGGAAGTTATCAACGGCTATGTGGCAGACGAGCCTGTAACGCCGCCCGCAGAGCCTGCTGAAGCTCTTTATGCGGATATCGAAAACTTTGCTTGTGATTTAAGAGATCAGGCTGGGCATGACTTTATGGGTACGATGGGACACGAAGCAGGACCTAATCCCAGTTTTGAAATTTCTGCAACATTTGACGGCGGCAGCGCGACAGGAACGGTAGGCTTTGAATTGTCGGCGCAGGAAGGCAAAGTTTTGCGTTTCGTTTACAATAAAGCTACAAACTGTTTGAGAGTTGAAAACGGCGCTTCTGGTGCGACGGGTTATGCAGAGTATTCCCTTGCAAATGATACGGATAAGTTGTTCAATCATTCGGGCGAAAACACGATTACGATAAAGTATTTGGGCAATAGACACATTTATATCTATATTAACGGAACGGAATTGCAATACAACTACGGTAGTAGATATGGATATTTGTGTTTGGTGAAATCCTTCTATTGCGAGCATGATGCCTATAAGGATGAAGGCGGTCTTTGGATGAGTGATATGTGGGGTACGAGTACGGTACATAATCCTGCAACCTTGAGAGTGAGCGCGTATGCGTCTGACGCTGATACAGAAATTAAAAATTTCACTTGCACTACCCCCGTGCAAACTGAAAGCAACTAACCTCTCTAAATAACGCGTATGCAAATATAAAGTTTTGGCATATAGGGGGAAGGGTGAAAACTCTTTCCCCAAGAGCGCATAATAAAAAAGGAGAAAACAATGTTACATAAATTAAGACGAGCCGTTATTGGTTGCTTTTTGGCTCTCGTTGTCTTTACAAGCTCCGGCGTTTTTAGTGGTTGTAATTCGAGCAATGAATCACAAAGTCAGTCGCAACAGCAAGAACAGTCAAGTGGTGATATAATCGATAGTGAACAATCAAGCGACAGTAGTGGTTCAAGCGATGAGCAACAAGATGAAGACGGCGTAAAGTTTACCTTTACAATTGACGCGTCGAAATTGCACACGAATTTGCAGCTTTCCTATTTTAATGATTCGTATGAAAACGTATCGAAATATGCGGATGGCACAAAAGAGTTAAGCAAACCGCAACCGATAAGATTTAGGTGGCAATCCTCCCAAACGGCAACGAATTGCGAATTAAAAATCAGCGAAAATGCAAATTTAAGCAATGCGAAAACGATTTCCGTAAAGACGAAAGAATTTAAGATTCCCAACTTGAAAGTTCGTGCGAAGTATTATTACCAGATGACGGCAACGCTTGGAGGGAAAGCTGTAACAAGTGAAGTAAAAAGCTTTACGACAGGTTCGTTTTTACCTCGATTGATTGATTGCGACGGTGTAACGAATATGCGCGATTTAGGCGGATATAACGTGGACGGCGGAGTGGTTAAACAAGGCTTGATATATAGAAGCGGTCGTTTGAATGAATCATACGTCAATACAATCAACGTAGAAGTAACGGAAAAAGGTATGGAAACGTTGAGGGAACTTGGTATTAAGACGGAAATCGATTTAAGAACGACTGTACACGACTATAATGAGTTGGGCG
>JAZORL010000097.1:0-11180 GCA_045656625.1 Candidatus Scatosoma sp.
GGATAATCGGGGGTCGATTCCCCTTCCACGTCAATTTTCGTCGCTTTAATTTCGTAGGGCTGTTTATTTTCAGGGGTAAGCACCACCACGCCCGTGACAATCAACGCGCAGCCAACGTTTTCCTTTGCGATTACGTCGTAATTTTCCAAATTCTCACGTTCAAAAACGATTTGCGTGTTCTTGAAACAGCTACCATCGTTCAGCTCGATAAACCCAAACGCTTTGGAATCGCGAATGGTTCTCGCCCAACCTGCTACGGTGACCGTCTTTCCGCCGTAAACGGCGGTGTTTTCATTCAGTTCTTTAAGCTTGATTCTCTCCATCGTAAGCCTCTTTCTTTCCAAGGAAAAGTGCTATTTTCGTCTTTCGACTCTTTTCCTCAATGGTTATACCTTTGGTATACCATTGTATTATAACAGTTTTTCCCGAAAAAAACAAGCGTTGGAAGGCATTTTCTTTGTCGTATCGGCATTTTTTTTGACGATTATCCCTTGAATCGGCTGATATTCATCCACACGAATGCGTTTTCTTTCCACGAGTTTCTCTCCAAAATAGCATTCTAAATATGCTTCGCTTCTCGCGCCGCTTTTTTCTTGGCGCAAAACCCCCTCTACTTCCCCCATCTTTACAATGGGCGTAGGCGGCGGCAATTCTTCCAATAAATTTGCGGTAATCTCGTACCTGTACCCGTCTTTTTTGCCATAAAAGCAAACCCTTATCCCACCCTTGAAGGTCTTTGCGGAAAGGTAAATCGCATGGTTTCGACGATTCCAAAAGCGCAAATCGCTCGACGAGGATACCATCGCATCACGCGACGGCGAAATATATCCCACGCGTAAGGAATGGGGATGATATTCTAAAATCTCTTGCCCTGCTTTGAGGGCGGCATTATAAAGGGTAGTGCTCACTTGGCAAACACCGCCGCCCACCCCCTGCACGTACTCGCCGTTGACAATGATTTTCGCCTGCCGAAAGCCCGCTTCTTCCGTGCGTTTTCCCACCACGCCGTTAAAGGAAAATTCCCCGTAGGCTTGCATCGTCACCCCGTCGATTAACGAGGCGGCGATTGCAATATTTTCACTTCTACCCACGTCTTGTTCGTTAAAATAGGTCGTGTACGAAGAAATCAATTCCCAGCCGTAAGGCGTTTCCGATTGTGCTTTTTGGCTTACAACCCTCTTTCCGCCGCAAAGAAAAAGGACGCCCACTAAAAGGAGCGTCCAAGCCATTCGTATTGCTTTTTTCACCATTTTTCCGTCCTTTCGTTCTATGTATTTCACCGCTGAAATACTTTTCAACGCGGACATGGGTGCTTGTTTTCTACAAAATTCGTAATTTTTCGAGCAACTTGCTCGACGGACTAAACTGCGGCGAGCCGATTGCACGCACGCCGTCTTCATAGTGCATATCCGAACCACCCGTTTCAAAAAGCGCATATTTTTTCACAAGCGCGCGGAAATATTCCGTATCCTTTTCAGTATGGGTGGGATAAGCGCATTCTATACCGTCCGCACCGTACTCGCAAAGCCTCGTCAATAACTGTTCTCTATCCTCAAAATTAAGCGTAATCCTTCCCGGATGCGCAATCACGGCAACCCCGCCTGCCGCATGAATACAATCGATTGCTTGATAGGGCGTAGGTCTACCGATATTGGAATTTGCAGGCTTTCCAGGCGCAAGGTACCGCTCGTACACTTCCCCTTGGAAAATCCCCAAATACCGATTCGCAGCACGTGCAATATGCATCGTATGCACCGGTAAATCAGGGCTTGACCGCTCGGCAAGCACTTCCTCAAAGGTGACGGGCACACCGATTTTTTGGAACTTTTCCACGCTATCTTTTGCACGCAAAAAAGAGGCTTCCGCCCGTTCTTTTACAAAGGCTTCGTACGCACCTTCCGTCTTACAGCCATAGCCAAGCACGTGCACCTTCACCCTTCCTTCGTATGCGGAAACTTCCCAACCCGAAAGATAGGAAAGGCCGTGTTTTTCCGCACAAGCACGCTTTGCCTCTAAGCCAGCAAGCGTATCGTGATCGGTAATAGAAATCAAGCCGATACCGCGAGAAGCAGCTCGGCGACAAATTTCATCGGGAGAATAGCTCCCATCCGAATATACGCTGTGAATATGCAAATCAGCAAGCATAGAAACCTCTATATGTGGTGAATTGACGGCGTTGCCGTCGTAAATTGCGTTGCTTCGCAACGCATTGTTGGAAAAATATCTTTAATATATGCACCCAAAGCAAACGCGAATCTTTCTTAAAAAACGTACGGCAAGATGCTAAGTCTACCTCAAAGCACTGCTAAAAACCTCGTTTAACACCTGTCGCCCAAAGCAGACGCGTAGCCTCTTAAAAACGTACGGCAAGACGCTAAGTCAAAGTTAAGGCTTAGCCTTACCGTTTTCGATGCGGATTTTCTTACACTCCGCCCCGTAAAGCACCCTCTCCGTATGCGTACACGTCAAAATCGTCTGCATTTCCGCAATGCATTGTACGAGCTTTTTCCTTCTCTTCAAGTCCAGCTCGCTCATAACGTCGTCCAAAACCAAAATCGGGTATTCCCCCGAAAGGCTCTTGAAAATTTGCACTTCTGCGAGTTTCAACGCAAGCGCCGCCGTCCGAGTCTGCCCCTGCGAGGCGTACGCCTTTGCATCAATCCCGCCGATAATTACGTCTAAATCATCACGATGCGGCCCGACGGTCGTATACCCCAAGCGCAAATCCTTTTCGTAATTATTTTCCAATCGCCGAAGCAACGTCTTGGCGATTTCCGCCTCGTCCCCTTCGTACTTTTTATCCGGCTTAATGAGCAGTTCTTCGCCGCCATCCGTCAAAAAGGCGTGAAATTCCTTGGCATGGGGCGCAAGCTTTTCCAAAAACTCCGCGCGCTTTTTCACAATCACCGCCGCATACTGACAAAGCTGCTCGTCCCACACGGGCAAGGTATCCAAAATCAAGGACGAATCGTGATTTTTTAAGAGGGTGTTCCGCTGATCGAGTATCTTATTATACCGCAAAAGCGCCGTATAATACGCAGGTGAGGTTTGTGAAATGGAAATATTCATAACCCGCCGCCGTTCGTCCGGTCCGTCTTGGATAAGCCGCAATTCCCCTGGCGAGAAAAATACGCTATTGATATGCCCCATCAAGTCCGCATTTTTTGCAATTTTGCTACCGTTGACACGGATTTCCCGCTTACTTTCAAAAATCAAGGCTTCAATGGTGACTTTTCCGTAGCGATTCACCGCTTCGGCGGTAATTTTGGCGTGGTCCGCACCGATACGGATGAGTTGTTTATCGTGGCGGATACGGAGCGAAGCGCCCGTGCATAAATAGAAAACGGCTTCGGCGCAGTTGGTTTTCCCCTGCGCATTCTTCCCGAACAGAACGTTCAGTCCCTCGGAAAATTCGAAAACTTCGTTTTCGTAATTTCTAAAATTTTGAAGGAATAATTTTTTTATTTGCATAATCCTTAAAAAAACCGCCGAAATTGCTTTCTTTTCCTTGAAATTTGTATTATAATTATATCAAATAATTCACCAAAAGACAAGTAGTTAGGAAAATTAATTTCCTAAAGGGGGTAAATTTATGGCTGAAAATGCCCAACTTCAATTCTTGTGGAAGCAAATTAGCGAACGCGCGGAGAAAATTATCAATCCCGTGTCCTTTAATCACTTAATCAAGGATCTCGAACCCGTCGATTTAATGGGACGGAAAATCGTCTTGAAATGCTCGTCCGATATCAATGCGAATAGCATTATGAAAAAGTTTTCCGATAAGCTCAAAGAAGCGATCGTGAAATGCGATATCGGTCTTTCCGACTTCCGTTTGGTTGTAGACGGGAGCGACGTTTTCACGCCCGATTTCGAAGAGGACGCGGCGGAAAGTTTCCGCATTGCCCCTATCAATAAAGCGTGTACTTTCGATTCGTTCGTTGCCGGTTCGGGCAGTAAGTTTGGCTACGCGGCGGCAAAAGCGGTCGCAGAGAACCCCGGTGAAAGCTTTAACCCGTTGTTTATCTATGGGGAATCAGGCTTGGGGAAAACCCACCTTATGCACGCCATCGCAAACCATATTTCGCAAAATCATCCCGATAAAAAGGTGCTTTATACGACGAGCGAGAACTTTTTGAATGACCTCATCGATTCGATTGCGCAAAAGAACGGCGCAAAATTCCGCTATCACTACCGCAACGTTGACGTTTTGATGATTGACGATATTCAATTCCTGAAAGGCAGAACACAGCTCCAAGAAGAGTTTTTCCACACCTTCAACGAGCTTTCCTCGCAAAACAAGCAAATTGTTTTGACGTCCGACCGTCCCCCGAAGGAAATTGCAACCCTCGAAGAACGTCTTCGCACCCGTTTTGAAGGTGGTATGATTGTGGACATTCAACCGCCCGACACCGAAACGAAGATTGCAATTTTGAAGCGCAAAGCGCTTGATAGAAAATGTCCTGTTTCCGACGAGGTATTGGAATTCTTGGCGCGCGACTCTGGTCACGACGTAAGAATGCTCGAAGGCAGACTCACGAAAGTGATTTTCGCAAGCAAGCTCCACGAAGAAGCGATCACGTTAGAGCTTGCAAGAAAGGCGCTCAACGAATCGGTCAGCGAAGAAGAATCGCAAGAAGACGTCACGCCCGAAAAGATTCTTTCGGCGGTTTGCTCCTATTTCAAGCATAGAAAGGACGATTTGATTGGCAAAGGCAAGAAAGCGGAGCTTGTAAAAGCACGCCAAATTTGTGCGTACCTGATGTGCGATATGCTTTCCATGCCCCTCGTTGCCGTTGGAAATATGCTCGGTGGAAGAGACCATACGACGATTATGTACGCACGCGATAAGATGGAAAAGCTCGCCAAACTCAACGACCGTATCGCCAAGGAAATCGACGATATTAAAAACATTGTATTGAAAAAGTAAAATTTAGTGGGCAACGTTGTTTGCCCATTCACTTTATTCGCGGTCACACCGCAACGGTATAAATTTATGATAGAAACCAAGCACACGTTTATTGAATATGAGGCGGAAGCAGTCGTCGTCGGCGCAGGGCACGCAGGTTGTGAAGCAGCGCTCGCATTAGCACGCACGGGTATCAATACCGCCCTTTTGACCCTCAATCTCGACAGCATCGCCTTTTTGCCCTGCAACCCCTCTATCGGCGGTACGGCGAAGGGGCATTTGGTCCGTGAAATCGACGCCCTCGGCGGCGAAATGGGGATTGTGGCGGACAAAACCGCCCTGCAAATCCGTATGCTGAACGTCGGGAAGGGTGCGGCGGTGCAATCCCTGCGCGCGCAGTCGGATAAAAACGCCTACCATGCGGAAATGAAACGTGTACTCGAAAACACGAAAAACTTACGTATTATCCAAGCGGAAGCCTCGGAAATTTTGACCGAAAACGGAAAATGTACGGGAGTAAAAACCACCTACGGCGGTATTATCACCTGTAAGGCGGTAATCCTTTGTACGGGCGTGTACTTAAACGGCGAAACCATCACCGGTCACGTGGTACAAAAGGCGGGCCCGAACGGGTTTGCGCCTGCGAATTATTTGACGGAAAGTCTTGTCAAGCTTGGGTTTAATGTGCGCCGTTTTAAGACGGGTACGCCTGCGCGCGTGGACGGACGGACAATCGATTATTCCAAGTGCGAAGTACAAAACGGGGACACGGATATCTATCCTTTTTCCTTTATGCACGATACGCCGCCCGAAAACAAGCTCCCTTGCTATTTGACCTATACCAACTTAAAAACTCACGAAATTATTACGGACAATCTCGATCGTTCCCCCCTCTACGACGGCACGATTCTTTCAACCGGACCGAGATATTGTCCGTCCATTGAAACGAAGGTCGTCCGTTTTAAGGACAAGGACCGCCATCAAATCTTTTTAGAACCGGAAGGCGCGGACACACTCGAAGTGTACGTGCAAGGTATGTCTACGTCCATGCCCCACGACGTACAAAGAGAGATGTACGCCTCTGTGGCAGGGCTGGAACATGCGGATATTATGCGCTACGGCTATGCGATTGAGTACGACTGTATCGACACCCTCGACGTACTCCCCACCCTCGAATTTAAGAAGGTGGAAGGGATTTACACGGCAGGACAAATCAACGGTACTTCGGGCTATGAAGAGGCGGCGGCACAAGGGCTTATGGCAGGCTTGAACGCTTCGCTTAAACTGCGCGGACTCCCCCCCTTCACCCTTCGCCGTGACGAAGCGTATATCGGCGTTTTGATCGACGATTTGGTGACGAAAGGCACGGACGAACCGTATAGAATGATGACCTCTCGTGCCGAGCACCGCATTTGCTTACGCCAAGACAACGCCGATTTCCGTTTGACGGAGAAGGGAAAAGAGGTCGGCTTGGTAAGCGAAGAAAGATACGCGCGGTACTTGGAAAGAAAGGCAAAATACGAAGAACTGTTGGCTTCGTTGCAGACACGGGTACCCCAAAAGGACGCAACGGCGTTTTTAGCCGAGTACGGCTACGGCGCGCCGAACGGTGGCGTTTCCTATTCGGATATGTTGAAGCGCTCCATTCCGCTCAAAGATATTATGGCTCGTTTTAACGTTTTTTACGAATACCCGAAAAACGTACTCGAAACGGCGGAAATCACCGTCAAATACGAAGGCTACTTAAAGCAGGGCTTGGAAATTATCGAGCGCGCCAAACGTTTGGAAGAAAAAGTATTGCCTGCGGACATTGACTATCACTCGATTGCAGGCTTACGCTTGGAAGCACGTGAAAAGCTCGATCGAATCCGTCCTTTCAATTTGGGGCAAGCAGGCAGAATTTCAGGGGTAAACCCTGCAGATATTTCCGTGCTTATGGTTTGGCTTTCTGCGCACAAGACAGAGTCTTAATTTGAAAACACCCATTTTTTAATAATGGGAAGTCAAGAAACTCAGTTTCTTGTGGATTTTTAAGGCAAAGCCTTAAAGACCCAACGTCAGTTGTCGCTGATAGGCGAAACTATACCCCAAAAAAGCAAGCTTCGCTTGCGCCACACCGCTACGCGGTCTATACACGCAAAGCGTGTACAAACTATAAAATCCACCCAAATATTTGGGTGGATTTCTTTATACAAAAACGCGCCATCAATTGATGGCGCGTTTTTTACATATCGGTAATACCAAACAATTCCTCTATGGTTATATCATAGTACTTCGCAAGTTTCACACAAAAATCTATATTTGGCAAAACCTCATTCCTTTCCCAACGCGAAAGATTTTGATAAGAAATCCCCGTTTCGTTTGCCACTTCGACTAGCGATTTTCCAGTCGCTAAACGTTGTCTTTTTAATGCACTTCCATATTCCATAGCCATACCTCTATATAAATATATCACAAATATGTGAAAAATACTTGACTTTCACAAATATGTGAATTATAATATTTTCACATATCTGTGAATGTAGGAGTAAAACTATGGAATCTATTATTTTGACTTTATTGTATGACAAAATGTTTGAGCAAAAATGCACGCAAGCCCCCGAGCAAAAAGAACGGCATGAAAAATTAGAAATAATCGCCGATTCTTTGCTAAACAGCCTTTCCCCTGAACAAAAAAAGCTTTTTGATTCGTACGTAGACGTATACAGCGCTTGTTGGTCTTTTGAAACCGACTGCGCTTATGAATGCGGTTTCAAAATCGGCGGTCGACTGGTCTCGGAAATGTATCATTTGAATTTGGATAAATAAAAAAACGACGGTAAAACCGTCGTTTTTTTCTTTTCATTCCGTACATGGTACGGGGTTTTTGCTATTTTACGTCCTCTTTATTGCTCTCTGATATAATGTAAATCGGCCGTTTCTTCGTTTCTCGGAATATTTTGGAAATGTATTGCCCCATAATCCCTAAGCAGAACAATTGTATGCCACCGATAAACAAAATAATACAAATCGTCGAGGGCCAGCCTGCTACGTTGTCACCGAACAAAAGTGCGCGGATAAAGACGAAGAACATCGCTATCACCGACATAAACGTAAAGAAAATCCCGCTCCAAGAGGCAATTTTCAAAGGAGTATCGGAAAAGTTGGTGACACCTTCCAAAGAGTATTTGAAAAGCTTCCAAAAACTCCACTTCGTTTCCCCTGCGACTCGTTCAACGTTCTCGTATTCCAGCCAATAGGTCTTAAACCCGATCCAACCGAAAATCCCTTTCGAAAAACGATTGGTTTCCCCCATCGAAACAATTGCATCCACCATTTTGCGTTTCATCAAGCGAAAATCACGCGCGCCGTCTACGATGTCCGCATCGGAAATTCTACCCATCAATTTATAGAACATACGCGCGAAGAAAGAACGGATTTTCGGCTCTCCCTTGCGGTTTACGCGGCGGGTCGCTACGCTGTCGTATTCGCCGCTTTCAATCAGCTCAAGCATCTTCGGCAACAACGACGGCGGATCTTGCATATCCGCATCCATCACCGCAACGAGGTCGCCACTCGCATTGCAAAAACCGGCGTACATCGCCCCCTCTTTCCCGAAATTTCTCGAAAAAGACAGGTATTTTACCCGCTCGTCCTTTTCCGCAAAGCCTTTAATCACCGAAAGCGTGTTGTCCTTTGAGCCGTCGTTGACGAACAAAAGCTCCGTTTCATAATTCAGTTCGCCTACCACACGGCACACTTCCTCATAAAAATAAGGCAGCGCCTCTTCTTCATTGTAGCAAGGCACAATCAAAGTCAATTTTTCCATACGTTTATTATACTACGCGTTTTGCGCTTTGTCAATAGAAATTTCCTTTTTTCACACGTTCGTGATAGGATCAAAGATAGTCACACGTAAAAAAAGGCTTCCGTAAAATTACGGAAGCCTTTCTATTTTGACTAAATTAGTCCATTTTTTCAAGAAGTTTCAAATCGATACCCTTTTCGGTGATCTTAATGATTTCTACTTTTACCTTGTCGCCAACGTTTACGACGTCTTCAATCTTCGAAACTCTCTTATCGGAAAGCTTGGAGATGTGGATAGCGCCGTCCTTGCCAGGAGCAAATTCTACGAACGCGAACTTGTCGGGAAGAATACGAACGACTACGCCTACGAACATATCGCCAACTCCGGGATCGTGTGCGATCGATTCCACGATTGCTTGCGCGCGTTTTGCGTTTGCAACGTCGCCGAAGCATGCGATGCATACCGTACCGTCTTCTTCGATGTCAATCTTCGTGCCCGTTTGTTCGATAATCTTGTTGATAACCTTACCTTGTTTACCAACAACGTCGCCGATCTTTTCAGGGTTAATCTTGAAGGTGACAATCTTGGGAGCGTAAACGGAAAGTTCTTCGCTAACCGTAGGAATGCATTCAAGCATCTTGCCCAAAATGTGCTTTCTTGCTTCTTGCGCTTGCGCAATCGCATCGAGCATGATTTGTTCGGAAATACCCTTAATCTTGATATCCATTTGGATAGCCGTGATACCCTTGTCCGTACCAGCTACCTTGAAGTCCATATCGCCAAGGAAGTCTTCAAGACCTTGAATATCGGTCATGATAACGTACTTGCCCGTTTCAGCGTCTTTAACAAGACCCATTGCACAACCTGCTACGGGAGCGGTGATGGGAACACCTGCGTCCATAAGCGCCATCGTCGAACCGCAAACGGATGCCATCGAGGACGAACCGTTGGACGAATAGATATCCGATACCACGCGGATTGCGTAAGGGAATACGGAAGGATCGGGAATTACGGGAACGAGCGCACGTTCAGCGAGCGCACCGTGACCGATTTCACGACGACCAGGGCTTCTCAAAGCCTTTGCTTCACCCGTGCAGTAGCCGGGGAAGTTGTATTGGTGCATATATCTCTTTTCTTCTTCTTCGTCAAGCCCTTCCATTCTTTGCGCTTCGCCGAGCATACCGAGCGTACAGGTCGTCAAAGCTTGCGTTTGACCACGGGTGAATACCGCCGAGCCGTGTACTCTGGGAAGAATGCCGTGTTCGCACCAGATAGGACGAACTTCGGTGAGTTTTCTGCCGTCGGGACGAACGCCGTCGAAAATCTTCGCACGAACGATGCCCTTTACGATGTAGTAGATAGAGTCTTTAACTTCACGGATTTGGTCGGGATAGATTTCGGAGAAGTGTTCTACGATTTCCGCTTCCGCAGCCGCTTGTTTTGCTTGTCTTTCTTGACGATCGAAGGTATCAAGTGCGGCATAGAGCTTGTCGTAGCCGTATGCTTTTACAGCTGCGTCAAGGTCTTCGGGGATATGGTAGAATTCCATTTCCTTCTTTGCTTTACCTGCTGCGGGAACGATTTCTTCTTCGATCCAAGCGCAGATTTTCTTAATTTCTTCGTGACCATACATGATCGCGCCAACCATTTCTGCGTCCGTCACTTCGTTCGCGCCAGCTTCGATCATAAGGATTGCGTCTTTCGTACCTGCAAGGTTCAAATGAATCGCACTCTTTGCTCTTTCTTCTACGTTGGGGTTGATGAGGTATTTACCGTCTACCATACCAACGACAACCGAACCCGTAGGGCCAGCCCAAGGAATATCGGATACCGAAAGCGCAACGGACGAACCGATCATTGCAAGGGGTTCGGGCGAAATGTCGGGATCAACCGAAAGTGCCGTCGCCGTCACAACAACGTCGTTGAAGATTCCCTTCGGGAACAAGGGACGGATAGGTCTATCGATAAGACGGCTCGTCAAAATCGCTTTATCCGACGCTCTACCTTCACGCTTTTTGAAACCGCCGGGGATTTTACCTACGGCGAACATCTTTTCTTCATAGTCAACGGAGAGGGGGAAGAAATCCATCCCTTCTCTTGCGCTTTCCGACATACATACGGAAACGTGCACTGCGGTTTCGCCGCAACGTACCATACATGCGCCGTTTGCTTGTTCCGCATACTTACCGATTTCTACGATAAGCTCTTTGCCGGCATAGTCTGTTTTGAATACTTTGTAATTGCTTAAATCTGGCATAGTGTTTTTTCTCCTTTTGTCTCAAATTCTTTTTTTGTTCTTGTCCGAATTTCGTCCGCCTTGGACGAGTCGGATTTACGAGCGGAAGTCGCTTCATGCCAAAAGCTTGTCCGCATTATTGCCTTCCCCTTTGCGCCATACTCGCAAAAAAGGGCGAGTTAAAACAACCCGCCCTTTCGTGCTTGCATTATTTTCTAAGACCCAACGCTTCGATGATCGCTCTGTATCTT
>JAZORL010000098.1:0-20820 GCA_045656625.1 Candidatus Scatosoma sp.
GCTTGGCCTCCGACTTCCGAACATCGCCGCCTTGAAAAGGGAAGAGCAAATCACCGATTTCGCCACCGTTTTCGCCGCCGTTTCGTCCTTACCGCCGCTCACTTTGCATTCCAAAAGCTTGGTCGCGCCTTCGCCGTCCGCCGCAATTTGTCTGCAAAGATACACAGTCACAACGTTCAACGCCTCGCAAAATGCGTCAAAGTCTGCGCCGCCGCAAGTGATTTCCTCGTTCCCTGCCATACCGTTTGCAAGCACGGAAACCATATCGTTCGTCGACGTGTCGCCGTCGATGCTAATCATATTGAAGGAATCCTTCACGTCCGCGCTCAACGCTTTGGCAAGCATTTTCGGGGAAATTGCGCAGTCAGTCGTCACAAACACGAGCATCGTCGCCATATTCGGATGAATCATACCGCTCCCCTTGGCAATACCGCCGATATGGCAGGTCTTGCCGCCGACGGTAAATTCAAACGCAATTTCCTTGGGACGGGTGTCCGTCGTCATAATCCCTTCGCACGCCAAATCGCTATGCGCACCCAAGCCCTTTACAAGCTCGGGAATCCCGTTTGCAATCGGCGTAATATTCAACGGTTGACCGATAACCCCCGTGGATGCAACCACGACGTCCGTCTTATCGATACCCAGCTCGTTGGCAAGCAATTCACAGGTCTGTTCCGCAATTTCGATACCGTTTGCGTTGCAGGTGTTTGCATTGCCGCTATTGCAAATCACGGCGCTTGCCTTGCCGTTGGCGATGTTGTTTTTCGTCACGGTAAGCGGCGCACCCTTCACCAAGTTTTGTGTATACACCGCCGCCGCACTCGCCTGCGTTTCGCTGACGATAAGCGCCAAATCCCGCTTGGTTTTATTTTTACGGATACCGCAATGCACACCGTTTGCCGTAAACCCTTTTGCGGCGCAAACGCCGCCTTGTATTTCTTTTAACATACTTCTCTATTTTTTCCTTTTAAGGTTATTTTCCTAAACTTACAAAACGAGACCTTTCGTTTTGTCTGCGCCGAGCACCATATTCATGCACTCCATCGCCGCACCGCTTGCGCCCTTGCCGAGATTGTCGTAGCACGCAATCAACAAAATTCGTTCCTCGTTCCCTGCGACGGTGATTTTCATCGAGTCCTTGCCCGAAAGCGCCGCCCCCGAAACAAAACCGCCCTCGTCCGCACTCTCCACGTAGGTGACAAGCCCACTTGCATATTTCTTCTTATACACCTCTTTAATCTCGTCCACGCTACCCTTGATTTGGCTCGCAAACAACGGCACGGTGACCGTCATTCCGCTATAAAAATCGGATACGATGGGCGAGAAACAAGGCGCATTTGCAATACCCGTAATCGCTTTCATTTCCTTTAAGTGCTTGTGCTGTTGGGTAAGTCCGTACTGACGGGGCGCACCGAGCAATGCGGATTTCTCTTCGCTTTCGTAATCGGCAATCATTTTCTTGCCGCCGCCCGAATATCCCGTAATCGAGTGACAGGAAAGCAAGCTTTCCTTGGGCAAAATCCCCGCTTCGACAAGCGGATACACAAGCGCAATAAAACCGCTTGCGTGGCAGCCGGGTACGGCAATCCGTTTCGAGGATACAATCTTTTCCTCGTGCGCTTTGGAAAGCTCGGGAAAACCGTACGCCCAGTCGGGCAAGGTTCTATGTGCGGTGGACGCGTCGATAATCACCACGTCGCTCCCTTCCGCCAACGCTACCGCTTCTCTTGCCGCATCGTCAGGCAAGCACAAAAATGCGATGTCCGCTTGATAGAGCATTTCCTTTCTTGCGGACGGATCTTTTCTTTTCTCGTCCGAAAGGGTTAAAATTTTCACGTCGTCGCGCGCGGATAGACGTTCGTAAATACGAAGTCCCGTAGTCCCTGCGCTACCGTCGATAAATACTTTTTTCATCTTCTCAATCCTTCAAAAATTCCCGCAGCTTGGCAATTTGCACTCGCACCGAGGCAGGGGATGCGCCCCCCTCGCTCAAACGCTTGGAAACGCACGTTTCCAGGGAAATTTCCTGATACAAATCTTCCGCAAAAAACTCGCTGTGCTTTTGGTATTCGGTCAAAGGGAAATTGTCCAGTACGCAGTCCTTTTCAATGCACTCTGCGACAATTGTACCGACAATTTTATACGCCGAACGGAAGGGCATACCCTTCTTCACGAGATAATCCGCAAGGTCGGTAGCGTTAATGAACCCCTTTTGCGCCGCGCGGTAGGTGTTTTCGCCGTTGACCTTCATCGTCGCAAGCATAGGCGCAAGCACTTCCAAACACATTTTTACCGTATCGATGGAATCAAAAATCGCTTCCTTATCCTCTTGCATATCCTTGTTGTAGGCAAGGGGCAAGCCTTTGAGGGTAGTCAAAAGCCCCATCAAATTCCCGTAAACGCGACCCGTTTTCCCACGAATCAATTCCGCCATATCGGGATTCTTCTTTTGCGGCATAATCGACGAACCCGTCGTGTACGAATCGTCCAAGTCAATGAACTTAAATTCCCAGCTCGACCACAAAATCAACTCTTCCGAAAGTCTTGATAAATGCATCATCAGCACGGAAAATGCCGACATAAGCTCCAAGCAAAAGTCACGGTCGGAAACCCCGTCGATGCTGTTTGCCGATGCGCCGTTAAAACCAAGCGCTTCCGCCGTCATTTGACGGTTGATTGCATAGGTCGTACCCGCCAACGCGCAGCTGCCCAAAGGGCTTTCCTCGTTCATACGCGCCACGGCGTCTTGGATACGTCCAATATCCCGCTTTAACATCATCGCATACGCCATAAGCTGATGTCCAAAAGAAATGGGCTGCGCACGCTGTAAATGGGTATAGCCAGGAGCGATAATATCCGCGCTTTCTTCCGCTTTGCCTACGATGGCTGCCATCGTTTCCTTGATAAGCGCAAGAATTTCTTCCGCCTCGTCGCGAAGATACAAACGAATATCGACCGCCACTTGGTCGTTGCGGCTTCTCGACGTATGCAAGCGCTTGCCGGCATCGCCGATACGCTTGGTGAGTTCCCCTTCCACGAACATGTGGATATCTTCCGCATTCCAATCAAATACGAGTTTACCGCTATCCAAATCACTCTTAATCTCTTGCAGGTTCTTCACGATCAAATCGACGTCTTCGCCCGATAAAATCCCCACGCTGCCGAGCATTTTGGCATGCGCAATCGAGCCGCGGATATCCTGCGCGTACATTCTACAATCGAAACGAATGGACGAATTAAAATCGTCCGCTTTTTTATCGAGCGCTTTTTGAAAGCGACCTGCCCACATTTTTTCCATAATTCCTACTCCAAAACGGCATTTTTTTGAAAAATACACCGCTAATAAAACATTCTTTGCCTGCCGCATGCACGACAGGCAAAATTTAAGTCTAATCTTTATTCGTTAAGTTACATCCGAGAAAAACGCAGCCTGACAAAATTGCGATAGCTCGTCGCCGTAAACAGCGCAGATACGAGCAAGACGCGAAAGGCGAGGCTTTTCGATGGGTGCGTACTTGGCGTACGCAACCGAGAAAAACGCAGCCTGACAAAGTATTGCGAAGTATATCCGCTGTTTACTTTTTAAGCTTTTGCAAAACTTCCGCCTGTACCTTAATCGGCAAACCGAAAAGGTTAATAAAGCCCGTTGCGTCCGCTTGGTTGTAAACGTGGTCTTCGCCAAACGTTGCGATTTCTTCCGAATACAAGGAATAATCGCTCCATGCGCCCGCTTTGATGATGTTGCCCTTGTAAAGCTTCAAGCGCACTTTACCCGTCACGTTTTCTTGCGTTTTATCCACGAACGCCGTCAACGCTTCACGCAAGGGGGTAAACCATTGTCCGTTATAGACAAGCTCTGCAAAGCATACGGAAAGCTCTTGCTTTTTGTGCGAGGTGTACTTATCCAAGCAAAGGGTTTCCAAATAGCTGTGCGCCTTATACAAAATCTCGCCGCCGGGGGTTTCATATACGCCGCGGCACTTCATACCAACAAGACGGTTTTCTACGATATCCAAAAGCCCGATACCGTTCGCGCCGCCTACCTTGTTGAGGGCAAGGATAATTTCTTTCGCACTCATCTTCTTACCGTCAAGCGCAACGGGTTTTCCCTTTTCAAATTCAATTTCCACGTACGTGGGTTTGTCGGGTGCCTGCAAAGGGGATACGCTCATTTCCAAGAAACCTTCCTTTTCGTACAAGGGTTCGTTGCCAGCATCTTCCAAATCCAAGCCCTCGTGGCTCAAATGCCAAAGGTTCTTATCCTTGGAATAGTTGGTTTCACGGTTAATCTTCAAAGGCACGTTGTGCGCTTCCGCATAATCGATTTCTTCTTCACGGGACTTAATCGACCATTCACGCCAAGGCGCAATGATCGGCATATCGGGCGCAAAAGCCTTAATCGTAAGCTCGAAACGCACTTGGTCGTTCCCCTTACCCGTACAGCCGTGACAAATCGCATCCGCCCCTTCCTTTTTCGCAATCTCGACGATACGCTTTGCGATTACGGGACGAGCAAAGGACGTGCCGAGCAAATATTCTTCATACTTTGCACCAGCCTGCATCGTGGGGATTACGTAATCGTCCACAAATTCGTCCGTCAAGTCCTCAATATAGAGCTTAGACGCGCCCGTCTTGATTGCCTTTTCTTCCAAGCCTTCCAGCTCGCTTTCCTGCCCTACGTCCGCACTCACTGCGATAACTTCACAATTATTGTAGTTCTCTTTAAGCCAAGGGATAATAATCGAAGTATCCAAACCGCCCGAATAGGCAAGCACTACTTTTTTAATGTCTTTCTTTTCCATGATTTACTCCTTCACGGGAAACCCGTTTTGCATTTATATTCATTTTATGCACCAATTATACACCCACAAAAAACCTTTGTCAAACGTTTTTATCCCTTTATTTTTCAAGTTTTTTGAATATTTTGTGTATATTGTGCATATTTGCATAAATTATGCATAAATAACTATTTTTTGCATAAATCCGCATACACCCTTTCCACATAGCGTACTGCGCCCATGCCGTCCTTGGCGTATCCGTCCGCGCCAATTTTATCCGCATATTCTTGCGTTAAGACCGCACCGCCGACCATAATTTTGACGGTAGGCAGTTCTTTTTTCACAAGCGCAATCGTTTCCGACATCGACGGTACGGTAGTCGTCATCAATGCGGAAAGCCCGACAATCGGTGCGCCCGTTTCTTTCGCCGCCGCCAACACCTTTTCAGGGGGCACGTCCCGTCCCAAATCCCATACGTCAAAGCCGTAGTTTTCAAGAAGCGTTGCGACGATGTTTTTGCCGATATCGTGGATATCCCCTTTGACCGTCGCAAGCACGATTTTGCATTTCTTCGTCTGCTGACCGCCCTGCGCCAAAATATGCGCTTTGATTTTCTCGAATGCGCACTTCGCCGCTTCCGCGCTAATCAAAAGCTGGGGCAAAAACGCGCACTTTTCTTCATAGGCTTGCCCAATACAATCGAGCGCAGGCACGATTTCTTCATTCACGATTGCAAGGGCGTCTTTTCCCCTTAAAAGCGCCTCGCACAGCCGTGCCGACTCTTCCTTTAAGCCTTTCACAATCGCCCCTTGTAAGGGGGAATTTGCCCCTTTATCGCTCTCCGCCGTAGCCACCGACGCGCTCGTCGTCACCGTCGGCAAAAGGTTGCTTGCAAAACGGATATATTCCGCGCAATTTTCATCCAAACCCTGCAACGCATTGTAGGCGTAATAGGTTTTGAGCATTTCCAAAGAGAAAGGATTCATAATCGCCGCCGAGAGTCCGTTTTGGAGCGCAAGCGCAAAAAACGCCGCATTCACCGTGTCACGGCAAGGCAAGCCAAAGGATACGTTGGAAACCCCGAGCGAAGTCTTGATCCCACGCGATTGGAGTAACTCCAAAGCCTGCAAAGTGACCTTTGCCGCGTTCTTATCCGCGCTAATGGTCATAGCGAGCGGATCAACGATGATATCCTTTTGGGGAATCCCGTATTTTTCGGCTTCCGCTATAATACGCTCCGCGATTGCGACTCTCCCCTCCGCACTTTCAGGAATACCCTTTTCATCGAGCGTCAAAGCAATCACCACACCGCCGTACTTTTTGACAAGCGGGAAGATTTGCGCCATACTTTCCCTTTTTCCGTTCACCGAATTGACGAGCGGTTTTCCGTTATAAAGGCGCATCGCGCGTTCCATAGCGACAGGGTCGGACGTATCGATTTGCAAGGGCAGGTTTATCACCGCCTGCAATTCCTCAATATAACGAGGCAACTCCGCCTTTTCGTCAATATCGGGAATCCCGACGTTGACGTCTAAAATATGCGTCCCCTTTTCCTGTTGCGCAATCCCTTCGCTCAAAATATACGCAACGTCCTTTTCAATAAGCGCTTGCTTAAAACGTTTCTTGCCCGTGGGATTGATACGCTCGCCGATGAGTATCGGTCTATCAAAATCCACCGCATGGGTATACGAGGAAACGCAGGTATGCGTCTTTTCTTGTATAGGCGCAGGCTTACTATTTGCAACCGCCGCCGCCACTTTTTGAATATATTCGGGCGTCGTACCGCAGCAACCGCCAACCAATCTCGCTCCCTTCTTCACAAACTCCGCCACCAGCGAAGAAAATTCCTTTTCATCGACGTCGTAGACCGTTTTTCCGTCCTTTACCGTCGGCAAGCCGGCATTCGGCTTTACCAACACGGGCAAAGAGGTTCTTTCCAAAAGCTCGTCTACTACCGCCTGCATTTGCTTTGGTCCGACCGAGCAATTCACGCCGACAGCGTCCACCCCCAAGCCTTCGAGCATGGCGACCATTGCGGCAGGGCTTGCGCCCGTCATCAATTTTCCGTCCGCGCCGTATGCGCAAGAAACCAGCACGGGCAAGCAGGAATTTTCTTTTGCCGCCAACACCGCCGCCTTCGTTTCATAGGAATCCCCCATCGTTTCGATGAGAATACAGTCCGCGCCGTACTTTACCCCCAAGCGCACCGTTTTTGCAAACAGCTCCACAGCGTCCTCAAACGCCAAATCGCCGTAGGGTTTCAAAAGCTTACCGCAAGGCCCGATATCAAGCGCAACGTATTTGAGCTGACCGCCCTTGGAAAGCGCCGCGCCCTTGCGCGCGTTTTCGATTGCCGCGCGAATAATTTCGTCCAGCTCCCTTTCGGAAAATTTCAATGCGTTTGCGCCGAACGTGTTCGCACAAACGAGATTACTCCCCGCATCATAATACGCGCGGTGGATATCCGCCACCACGTCCGCATGCGTGAGATTCCAACGCTCGGGAAGTTCGCCAAGCGGCAACCCCGCCTTTTGCAAAAGCGTACCCGTACCGCCGTCCAAAATCACAATATTATGTTTTAGAAAACGTCTAAAATCCATAGAAAAACCTTCTAAAAAAGTTCGTTATCAATAAGCGATTGCCGTCACCGATTTTGTGGGAGTCATCAAAAGGGAGTCCGTCAGCGAAAGCCCTATCCGCTTTTCACAGCCCAGCAGAGAAAAGATTTCCCGTTGCGCCGCAAGCGCAAAATCCCCATAGCCGGGGCTAAACCGTTTTTTCAAGCCAAGCTCCTTGCAAAAGTTTTCGCAAAGGGCTTCAATTCGTTCCGCACCGATTGCTTGAAAGAAGAGCGCTTTCACGGGCGACACGCTCACGTAGCGATTGATGAGCCGGTCGACACCAAGCCCCACCGTCGCCGCAAAGACCGTCACCTGCTCCAAGTCCTCTAAAAACCGTGCGAGCGACTCGCTCTCGTTCGCCGCCAAAATCCTTTCCAAAGACGCCGATTGGGTCAATTCGCAATAGCACACCCGATAGGAAAAGACGGTTCTACACTCTTGCAAGCACTCGTCAAGCAGGGCAAGCGTTTGCTCACCCACATCCCCCTTCACGCCTGCATAGCGCAAGATTTCCCGTTTATCGAAATCGGGCAAAACGGTATATGTTTTTTCGTAAACGTTATACATGCTTGCCAAGTATGGACGAAAGATTGCTTTGAATGGTCGCCGCAACGTCCGGTTTGTTCATTGAATAGACGTGTACGTTCGTCACGCCGTTTGCAAAAAGGTCGATAATTTGCTCGGTAGCATACGCAATCCCTGCCTGTTTCATCGCCGCAGGCTCGTCGCCGAATTTGTCCACGAGCGTCTTAAAGCGTTGGGGCATAAACGAACCCGAGAGGTGTATTGCACGCTCGACCTGCTTGGCGTTCGTAATCGGCATAATCCCTGCAACAACGGGCACTTCAATCCCCGCCTGACGGATTTTATAAAGGAAATTATACAAAAGATTGTTATCGAAAAACATCTGCGTCGTCAAGAAATCGCAGCCTGCATCCACCTTTCCCTTCAAATAACGGATATCCTCGTTTTGGTTTACGCTTTCAGGGTGAACCTCGGGATAACACGCACCGCCAACGCAAAAATCCCCCTGCGCTTTCAGCTCACGGACAAGCTCGACGGCGTGCCGATACGCCCAATTCGAACGGTCGGCAGCCTTCAAATCCGCAGGAATATCCCCACGGAGCGCCATCACGTTTTCAATCCCCGCCGCCTTGAAATCGGCAATTCTTTCCCGCACCGTTTCACGCGTAGACGAAACGCAGGTGAGATGCGCCAAGCTTTCCACGCCGCACGCATTCTTGATATTTTTCGCAATCGCAAGCGTGTGCTTACTCGTGCCGCCGCCCGCCCCATAGGTCACGCTCATAAACGCAGGGGAAAGCCGAGCGATCTCTTCCGTCGCCGTTTTCACACTATCGAATAAGTCGTCCGTTTTCGGGGGGAACACCTCGAAGGAAAGGGAACAACGGTTGGTTTTGAAAATTTCCGTAAGCTTCATAATTCACCTTCAATGCTTAAACCCAATAGGGTTTAAGGAAATACACTTTTATTATAATACAATCACACTCTAATAGCAACGATTTTCACTCTCGTTTGATTATTTTTCCGAAAAATATCCGCTTGACAAACAAGAGAAAAGCGTTTATAATAGCCTTACTATGGAAATGAAACCTATCGCCTATATCAAAACGGATTTCAAGGAAAAATTCGGCATCCCCCGCCAAAGCGGACGAGCGCCGTCCTTGCTTGCGGAAATCGTATTCGAGCCCGAATACCGCACACTCGACGCCTTGCGTGCTATCGAGCAATTTTCCCATCTTTGGCTGATTTTCGATTTCTCGAAAGCGCATAAAGAGGGCTGGTCGGCAACGGTACGGCCGCCGAGGCTTGGCGGCAACGAGCGAGTGGGCGTTTTTGCAAGCCGCTCCCCCTTCCGCCCCAATCCCATCGGGCTTTCCTGCGTGAAATTAGAGGGCATTAAGCAGCGCGCGGACGTTGGCGCAACGCTGATTGTTTCGGGGGCAGACCTGCTCGACAACACCCCCATTTTCGATATCAAGCCCTACCTGCCCTATGCGGATTGTCACTTGGACGCCGTCGGCGGCTATGCGGACGAGAAAAAGGATTATCGGCTGCAAGTGGAATTTCCAGCCCAACTATTAGAAAAAATTCCGAAAGACAAGCAGGGCGGACTTTTGGAATGCCTTGCCGACGATCCCCGCCCTTCCTACCAAGACGATCCCTTGCGAGAGTATGGTATGCGGTTTGCCGATTTTGAGATAAAATTCACCGTGAACGCGGACACGCTCACCGTCTTTGCGGTTTTTGAAGTGGAGTAATTAGAAAAACTCCGAGAACGGAAACCCGTTCTCGGAGTTTTTATCATTATCGTTTAATGTAAATAAAAATTTAAGTTCTTATTTTTCGTATAAAAGAGTGGAAGTATTGCTTGAAGGACCTTTTTATTTTTGCAAGCATATAATTTTTTCCCTGCGCACAGTATTACGTCCAACACAATCAATACAATAGGAATAATCAGCATATATCTTTCCACAATGCAAAAATCCTCGAGATAATTAAAGAACATAATCGGAAAAGCGAGCCCAATCACCGCCTTGAATGCCATTCCAAATCCCACACGAATAAAACTCATCGGATAAGAAAAAAAGGAATTAGGGAATGCGTTCATATAAAAGGTATCCAGGACTTTTTGATCTTTTGTGCGAATTATTTTTTCCACGTTCTTTTGCCCTTGGGAAATCTGCCATGCGAATAAAAGCCCATAGACAAAACAGTAAATTCCCATAAAAATGAATTCGACAAATGCTATCATTCGCAGCACATTTATGTTTTCACCATCAAGGCCCAAAAACAACCCAAGAACGGTATTTTTTGCACCCGAATAACCATTTTTGAATAGTTCTTTTATAAATTCAAATAGACTTGTTTTTTCAATACCAAGAACCGCAATGCCTGGTATGAACAACAAGCATAAAGCCGCAACCATTAACGGAAACATACAGCTTGCCCAGCACCAAGTATAATATTTTTTAACGACGGCAATTTCGTTGGTTTCTTCCCTTTTCTTTTCTTTCAAATACTCCATGCGCTTTGAATCAGTAAGCGCCCCTTTCGCATCCGTCGCATTTGCATCGGCAATAATTCTCGCCTTTAAGCGCGCTCCGACATCTTCACAAAGCTTATCCGCCATACGTTTTTGCTTGGAGAGACAAATCAACCCCAAAATTACGAGCGCAATAAATATAATGCCAGATATTTTGAGCTTATTATAATTTATCGACGTTCCCTCGAAGTCGACCGATTTAATCCAAAAATAAAATCCAAATCCTAAAACACAAAAAGAAAAAATAGGAAGCAATATTCCAAAAAGCAAAACAATATTTCGCTTTAACCGTTTTTTCTTAATTTCCGGCTCTTTTTTGATTTCTTGAACGATTTCCCATTGCTGTCTATACGTTATCATTACAAAACTCCTTCTTTGGTATTTCCCCTATTATAACATACACCCTTACGATTGTCAATAATCAAACAAAAAATATCCCCCGATTTGCAAGGGCAAATCGGGGGAAAACTTTTCAATCTCAAAATTATCTCTTTGTGGATTTATTGAATACAGCCACAACGCCAGCGCCTGCGTGCGTACCAATTACCGTGCCTACGTAATGCACGAAAATTTCCACGTTCGGCATTCTTTCGTGAATGAGCGTTTTTACGTATTCTACGTCCTCAATACAGTCGCCATGGCTAATGAAAATCGGGTCGTTTTCGCTCATATCCGCATTTGCAAGCAGGTTTTCCACGAGCGTTGCAAGCGATTTCTTTCTGCCCATAACCTTGGAAAGCACCGTAAGCTTCCCCTCGTTATCCACGTGCATAACGGGTTTGATTTTGAGCATAGAGCCAATGATTGCGCTCGCCGTCGAAACACGTCCGCCGCGCTTTAAGTGGAAAAGACTATCCACCGTGAAATAGTGCGCAATCTTCATTTTCAACGAATCCACGTATTCGTACGTTTCTTCAATCGTTGCGCCATCGTCCGCCTTTTGAATTGCGTAATGCAACAGCAAGCCTTGCCCCATGGAAGCGCAAAGGGAATCGACTACGCGGATTTTTCTATCGGGATATTCCTCGGAAAGCTGACGAGCCGCCACGATAAAGCTACCTGCCGTGCCCGAAAGTCCGCCAGAGAACGCAATAACGAGTACGTCGCGCCCCACCTTCAAGGATTTTTCAATATGCTGACGAGCCATTTCCCCCGTCACTTGATAGGTGGTAGGCATACTCCCTGCACGGAGCTGCGCATAGAAATCCTTCTCGGAAATATGTTCGCCGCCTTCCCCTTCATAATTGATATTGTTCATCGTAAAACCAAGTTTTGCACAAGAAATACCATGTTCTTCCAAATACTCCGTAGGCATATCGCAGCCCGAATCGGTCACAATGTCAAATTTTCTCTTTTCCATAGGTAAATACTCCTTTTATCCTAATAGTCTATTATAAAATCACGCAATTTCCAAATTGCTCATTTTAACACTTGAAATTTCCGTATCCGCTCCGCTTCAAACGAGAGGGTCACGCTATACGTACCGTTTTTGCAGGTCAATTCCATCCTCGGCAGACCTATTACGTCAAAATACTCGTTGAATTTCTCGGCGAAATCCTGCAACACGAGCGCTTTACAGCCCTCACTCATCACCGATTTATCCGCCTGCAACACGTCGTTTATCCGCTTAAAGCCGTCCATTCTATCTTTCATCGCACACCGCCCCTCAAAGCTTTCGCTTTAACACGCGGCGGATATTCCCAAAAAAACCGCTATATTTTTTCGTCACGTCGTAGAGCTTGCGCTTGCCCGTCAAAAGATTATTCGCCAGCATGCGAAAGGCAACGTGAGAAAACGTCAAATCCCCTTCGCAAACGGAATACGTTTCAGGCAACACGCCCAAAATCGGCGTTTTCAAAAGCTCCTGCACGTCTTTGGGGGACAGACACTCGCCCGATAAAAGCAAGTCCCCTCGCAGCATATTCACGACCACCGAAAGCCCGTTCAATTGATAGCTTTTGAGCAGCGTAAGCGCCTTATCTGCATCACGGAGCGCCGAGATGTGCGGCGTCGTCACGACAATCGCCTCGTCAGCCGCCGCCACCGCTCTATGAAAGCCCTCGTCTATCCCTGCAGGACAGTCGATAATAATAAAATCAAATTGTGGCGCAAGGGTTTCCAACACCACCTTCATCGCCTGCGGAGAAACGTACCGTTCAGGCGCGGCGTGACTACTCGTCAAAACGTATAAAGTGGGAAGTTTTGGATGCTTGACCAGTGCCTGCTTTGCCCTGCACCGACCTTCAATCACGTCCACCAAATCGTACGTGACGAGATTTTCCACCCCAGCCGCGACGTCAACATTATTCAAACCCAAATCCCCGTCGCAAAGGATTACGCGGCAACCTTTTTTGGCAAGCTGCGCAGCGAGATGCGCCGCCACCGTCGTCTTGCCGACTCCGCCCTTACCGCTCGTAATTACAATCTTTCTTGCCATGCTTCACTCCTATGCCAATATTCCCTGTTTTTTCAGCAAAGAATATCTTATCATAGAATTGAAAACAAATTTTGTCGTATCCAAGAAAATCTTGAGGGATTTTAGGGAAAGGGCATAAGCTGTATTGTTTAACGTGCATAGCCACACACACCTATCATTCTACTCCATTTTTTCCCAAAAAACAAGTTTTTTGTGGAAATTCCCCTCTACTAACCCCGTTTTTTTACTCTACCGCCCCAAAAAACCACTCTACTCACAGTAGAATTGCATGTTTTGGGGTGTATTTTAAGAGGATTTTCGATATTAGAAAGCCGCTTTGGCAAGATTGCCAAAGCGGCTTTATTCACCTATATGAATTATCTATTACGTTTGCAAAGCTCTGCGCAAACCTCGGAAATCTTCACGTCTTCCGCATTCAAAAGCACCATTACGTGATAAAGCAAATCCGCCGCCTCACTCACAACGCCGTTCTTTTCGCCGTTCTTCGCCGCGATAACCAGCTCGACCGCTTCTTCGCCAACCTTCTTGCCAATTCTATCCACGCCGCGCACGAAAAGGAAACTCGTATAAGCGCCTTCTTCGGGGTTGTTCTTTACGTCCGTGATAATACGTTGAAGTCTGCCAAACATTTCAGCGCCGATATCGTTATATTCACCCACGATTTGTTGCGAGAACTTGCTAAACGAATTCTTTTCTACGTCCGCTTTACCCTTTTGACGAACCTTCAAAAGGAGCTGCGTATTTTCCGCATTCAAGAACGCCGCTTTGACCTTTTGCGTGTTACCAAGCGATTCTCCGTATTTGCTCACAGCCTTTTTAGAACGGCTATAATAATGCGCATAACCGGTAGCAAACGTCTTTTCCGCAGCTTCTTGATTCATATATCCGAGCATCAGCACTTCGCCGCTCTCGTAATCTTGCGCAACAACGGAAATCAATCCGTCTTTATCAAACTTAAAATTCGCGATGTTTACATTTACATCTTGTTTCGTTGCCATCAGTTACACCTCCGTATAGCATCCTTCATACTTATTATACTACATTTTTTCCTATCCGTCAATACCCACAGGAAAAAAAATTCCCTTTTTTGTCATTTTTTTTATGGTTTTTGTTTCTTCCTTAATTAAGCACGACGTCTTTCAAACTTTCATATTTCCTAATCGCCGCATCACGCACTCGCTCGTCTGCAAGTCCCATCGCAAAGGCGTCGTCGCTCATCTTTTTCGCCGTAAAAATCACACTCGTAGGATACCGCAAATTCTTAATGTCCGTAAGCACTTTCCCCGATTGACGAGTCCCGAAGAAATCACCGCTGCCACGCATTTCCAAATCCTTCTCTGCAATCTTAAAACCGTCCGTGTTATTTTTTAAGGTCAAGAGTCTTTCCTTCGCCGTTTCACTCTCCGCACCCTGCAACAAGAAACAATAGCTCTTTTCCGCGCCACGCCCCACTCGTCCTCGGAGCTGATGGAGCTGCGAAAGCCCGAATCGTTCTGCATTATAAATAATCATAATCGTCGCGTTGGGCACGTCTACACCGACTTCGATAACCGTCGTAGAAACCAAACAGTCATACTCTCGGTTTTTGAACGCCGTCATCACTTCCGTCTTTTCTTTTTCCTTCATTTTGCCGTGCAGTAAACCGAAACGCACGCTCGGAAGCCGACCCTTTAATTCCTCGTAAAGCTCGGTGACGCTCATAATCGAGCCTTCTTCATCATCCTCGATTTTTGCGCAAACCATATACGCCTGCTTGCCCGCCGCCGTTTCCTTTTGCACGTAGTCGAGCATATCGTCGTACTTGCTTTCGGGGATAATACTCGTTGCGATTTCCTGACGTGCTTTGGGCTTGTCCGTAATCGTCGTGACGTCCAAATCCCCGTAAAAAATCAAGGAAAGAGTGCGTGGAATAGGCGTTGCGCTCATAACGAGCATATCCGTTCCATCCCCCTTTTCCGCAAGTGCGTTGCGTTGTGCCACGCCGAAACGATGCTGCTCGTCGCATACGATAAAGCTCAAATTCGGGATTTCTACGTCCCCTTGAATGATGGCGTGCGTACCGCAAATGATATCGATTTCCCCATTTTTGAGCCTCGTTTTCATTTCCCGCTTTTCTTTCGCCGTCATTCCGCCGGCAAGATAGCCTACCTTATAATCGGGGAAATACCGTTCTAAAACGTGATAATTTTGCTCGGCAAGCACTTCCGTCGGGGATAAATACGCCGCCTTAAAACCGCTTTTCACCGCCATGTAAATACCGCATAAAGCGACCGCCGTTTTACCGCTACCAACGTCCCCTTGAATAAGTCTATTCATCTTCGTCGGCTCGTTCAAGTTCATAAAAATCTCGTTGACGGCACGTTTTTGCCCGTCGGTAAAATCAAAGCCGAAGCGCTCGGAAAAGGCTTTCACGTCCTTTGCCGTCACCGTATAATTATGCAAGCGCACTTCTTCCTTTCCGCCCTTGATAATCTTGAATGCGGAAATGAGCGTGAAATATTCTTCAAGCGCAATCCGCTCGGATGCGACGTCCTTTTTCTCGTGCGACGTGGGGTTATGCACCTCAAAATACGCCCTTTCTAAATCGGGCAAACCAAATTTTTTTACAATTTGCCAAGGAATCACCGTCGAAAGATCCACCCTTTGCAAAGCTTCCTTCACCGCAGAACGCACCACCTTTTGTGAGAGCGAGCCTTTCAGCGAATAGATGGGTACAATCCCCTTCAAACGATAATTTTTATCGAGCGGCTCAAAGGTAGGGTTCACAAGAGAAACCTGCCCGAATTTATTCTGAACACGTCCGTAGAAAAGATATTCCCCCGCTTTCAGCTTTTGCGCAACGTACGGTTGATTAAACCACACGACGGTAAACGGAAAGCCGTCCTGCGAACAGTACGCCTTCACCACTTTCAACCGACTCGCATGATTGACGGGCGCAAGCCGAGTGACTTCACAAGCCACCAACACCATATCGTTGTTGTATGCGCCGCGCAAGGAAACCCTTTCCGTCAAATCCAGATAGGCGCGCGGATAAAAGCGGACGAGATCCTCCGCCGTAAATATCCCCAGCTTATTAAAATCCTTTTCGCGCTTTTCACCAATCGAGCGCAGCATGGAAAGCTTCATCTTTCACCTACCTGTTTTGTGCAAAAAAGGAATAGACGCCGTCCGCCTATCCCTTTCTTTTGTTTGCTTTTTCTACATTTTTGCATAATTATGCGGAATGTTGTGCATAATTTTGCATTACTCCAAAGACATAATATAGTAGTAAACGGATTGACCGCCGTTGTGGAAGTCCACGTCGCAATCGGGATATTTTTCCGCAATCGTTTCGCAAAGCGCTTCCGCTTCCTCTTCCTTCACGTCCTCACCATAGTAAAGAGTGATCACTTGATGGAAGTCTTCCTTCATTCTTGCAATGAGCTTCAGCACCGTTTCTTCAAGCGAGTGCGATTTTGCAAGAATCTTCTTATCGTCAAGACCGATAATATCCCCTTCCTTAATCGAGAAACCGTTCAAGGACGTATTACGTACAGCATAGGTGACTTGCCCTACTTTTACGTTGTCGAGCGCGTGGACCATGTTGGTCTTATTTTCTTCCGCCGTTGCTTCGGGGTTAAATTCAAGCGCCGCGGCAAAGCCTTGCGGTACGTTCTTCGTGGGAATTACGTGGATTTTCTTATTTTCTACGAGATTTTTCGCTTGTTCCGCAGCAAGAATGATGTTCTTGTTGTTGGGGAACACGAAAATATGCTCTGCGTTAATCTTTTGCGCCGCATTTGCGATATCGCTCGCGGAAGGGTTCATCGTTTGGCCGCCCTCAATGATACGGTCTACAAACAAATCCTTGAAAATTTCGGAAAGACCTGCGCCCGTACAAATTGCGAGCATACCCATTTCCTTCTTTTCCGCTTCAAGCTTCGCTTTGAGCTGACGGTTTTGTTCGAGCATGTTTTCAATCTTAGGTCTTTCCAATTCCCCAAGCTCGAGCGCGTAAGAAAGCGCTTTACCAGGTTGATTGGTGTGTACGTGCACTTTGACAAGCTCCAAGTCGCCAATACAAATAACGCTATCGCCGATTGCCATCAATTTTTCACGCAATCTATCGATTGCAGCAAGCGTCGTGCTCTTTTTCATATTGATGATGAAAAATTCGGTACAGTATGCAAACTCGATATCTGCAAGCTCCATACCCATGATTGCGGAATTATCGCCGAAATCGGAATCCCCTGCAGGCGCTACGTCCATTTCCATTGCGCTATCCGCAATTTCTTCGCCCGTGAGCGCGCCCAAGAACCCTTTGATAATCACCATAAGACCAACGCCGCCCGAGTCCACTACGCCCGCCTTTTTCAATACGGGGAGCATTTCAGGGGTAAGCGCAAGCGCTCTATCGCCCTCTTTAATAACGTCTTCTAAAAATTCTTCAATGTTTTTCTTTTTCGACGCCGTCTTCACCGCATATTCGCTCATCATACGAATAACGGTGAGAATCGTGCCTTCCTTCGGCACGGATACTGCGCCGTAAGCAACCTTCGAGCCAGCCTCGAACGCTTTTGCGAAGGTTTTTACGTCAATTTCTTTTTCCGCTTTACGCAAAACGGTGCACATACCCTTCAAGATTTGGGAAGTGATAACACCCGAGTTTCCGCGTGCGCCCTTCAAAGCACCCTTGGAAAGGCTATCGCATACGTCGGAGAATGCGCTCGATTGACAAGCCGTCAATTCTCTTACCGCCGATTGCATGGTCAAGGACATATTCGTACCCGTATCCCCATCGGGAACGGGGAATACGTTCAGCGCGTCCACTCTCGCGCGATTAACTTCGAGCTGTTTCGCTCCGACGAGAATCATTTTACGAAATTCGCTGCTATTTATCGTTTTATGCATTTGTTAATGCTCCTTTACTCTTTTTGTAAGTCCGCAAAACGCGGAAAATCACGCGACTCTTTAAGGAATTAGGCAAAGCCTTGCATGGAAATAGGAAATTGAGTCACGCATAGTAAAACGCGCAAACGGGGATACCGGCTGCGCCGTTAGGATATTTAGAGTTTGATACCGACAACGTTTACGTTCACGGTGCTAACGACCATATCGGTAGACGCTTCCACCTTATACTTCATTTCTTCCTTCAAGGATTCTGCGACAGCGCTGATGGACACGCCGTATTTCATAACGACGTAAACGTCGATATAAATTCGATTGTTGAAAGTGGTGACGCGGATCCCCTTTGCGCACTCGTCTTTCTTATAACGATCACGCGGAAGACGCGCCGCCATTTCCACGATGCCGTAAGCGCCCATCGCGGTTTTAGACGCGACCTTTGCAATCGCAAGGTCGGTGATAGAAATTTTTCCGTATGCGTTATTGGTATTCACTGACATAATCTTTCTCCAACTTCTTATCCATTGTACACCATTTCACCACATTTTGCAAGTACTTTTTCATTTTTTTCGGAATTTTTTTATTTTTTGCATTTTTCGTTGCGTTTTTGATTGCTTTTTCGAAAGAAAAATGCTATATTTAATATGCTTGTTTTGCAAGACACGTTTTTTTGCACGTTAAAACAAGTGAATACTATACTAATTTAGAAAAAAATAACCCAAAAATCGGAGGTGTTAATATGTCCAGAGTATGCAATATTTGCGGTAAAGGTCAAGCGTCGGGCAACAACGTAAGCCACTCCAACCGTAAAACGAGAAGAACGTTCAAGGTAAACGTACAAAAAATCGACTACGTTGAAGACGGAAAGGAAATGAACGGTTACGTTTGCGCTAGATGTATCAGAACCCTTAAAAAAGCGTAAGTTTTCGAGCGCTTTTCATTCAGCGATTAAGCCGACTGCAAATGCAGTCGGCTTTTTTCTTTACGCGCGCGCATTATGTGCGCGCGCACGTATGCGTATTTATATATTTAGGAAATATAAAAAAGTAGCAGGAATTTCTCCCTGCCACAAAAACCCACAATGGGGACTACTTGCGCTTGCCCACAATAAACGGCTACGCTCTATGTGCTATTATTATATGCGATAGCTTCGCATTTGTCAAGCATTTATCCCCTTTAATTTTGCAATCACCGCCGCCTTATCGCTCGCCTTAAACACCGTGCTACCCGCCACGATCACGTTTGCGCCCGCCGCCTTGATTTCCTCGACGTTTTCTTCCGTCACGCCGCCGTCGATTTGCAAATCGATAGCCTTGCCGCTTTCGTGAATTATCGCCCGAATTTCACGCAATTTATCGAGTGCCGACGGAATGAATTTTTGTCCGCCAAAACCAGGGAATACACTCATCACAAGCACCATATCGCAAAGAGGAATCACGTCCTTGACTTTTTCAACGGGAGTATCGGGATTGATTACCGCACCGCATTTCACGCCCGTCGATTTGATGAGTGAAAGCACCTCTTTTAAGTTGTCTTGACAAGCCTCGTAATGCACCGTAATTATATCCGCACCCACTTTCGCGAATCGCTCTACGTACTTTTCCGGCTGCACAATCATCAAATGGCAATCGAGCGGAAGCTTCGTATGTTTACGGATATCTTCCACCATTTTTATGCCGAACGTGTGGTTGTTAACGAACACCCCGTCCATCACGTCACAATGCACCATATCCGCTCCGCAAGCCTCTAACGCGCGCACTTCTTCGCCCATTTTTGCAAAGTCCGCCGAGAGAATGGACGGAGCAATTTTTATTCCTTGTTGTTTTTTCATAATTCACACCTTTTTAAGCGTTTTTCTTGTCCGTCAAGCGGTATCTTATGATTGCTACGATATTCGCGCACAACTCAAACGTATAGGAAATCCATACAAAGTACGCGCTGCCAATGAGTACGTTATAAAGGATAGACAACGCCGTCGGAAACAGCACAAGATAGCGCAACAACGTCAAATTCCGTATGCAGAAAATAAACGCATACGCCGCCAAGCCCACCAAATAAAGAATATCGTACGGTTTGCTATCGCCAAGTATCCAAAGATTGATTATGCAATAGCACGCCACCCCTGCCAAGGTAAACCCTATCGGCCAGCCTATCGGCGTGGGACGATCGTTGTATTCATAGAATAAGTACGCCGCAGATCGAATCAAGCCAATCCCCAAGCCTGCCATCGCAAAATATTGTCTTTCAAGCGTGTAAGCGACCATCAAAAGGAGTATCCCCACCCCTTGCAAGGAAAGATACACGCTTTTCTTTTTGAAAAAATAGCTTGAACACATCACCAGCATCACAATAAAACTGATGATAAATGCCCATTCCTCTCTTGTCATTCTGCCGTTCCTTCTTCCAAATAGCTCGCGCGGAGCTGTCCACACGCACCACCGATATCCACGCCGATTTGTCGGCGCAGCGTAGCCGAAAGTCCGCCCTTTTCCAGCACACCCAAAAATCGGTACGCCTCTTTATCCCCAAGCGCTTTCAGCTCCCGTTCCTTCACTTCGTTTAAGCGAATCAAATTCACGTGGCAGGGTTTCCCCTTTAAGAGCTTAATCAGCGCCCTTGCGTGTTCCTCATCGCAGTTTTCCCCTTCAATGAGGGTGTATTCAAAATAGTATCTTCTGCCCGTCTTTTTGAAATAATAATCGCAGGCTTTTAAGATTTCCGCAATCTTGTACGCCTTGGCTACGGGCATTGTTCTTGCGCGCGTTTCATCGTCCGTTGCGTGCAGGGAAACGGTCAAATTCAAGGAAATCCCCTCATCAGCCAAACGATACATTTTCGGCACGATTCCGCACGTCGAAAGGGAAATATTGCGTGCGCTAATACACACGCCCCCCTCCGCCGTCACGTTGCGTAAAAATTTCAACACCTCGTCGTAGTTATCAAACGGCTCGCCACTGCCCATCATCACGACGTTGGTAACCGCTCTTGCTTGCGCTCCCTGACCGTTTACGTCCGCTTTATGCAAAGCGTTCA
>JAZORL010000099.1:0-9969 GCA_045656625.1 Candidatus Scatosoma sp.
GGGATTACCGTAGCTGGTTTGACAAGTTGTACCCCTAATAAAGAGGAAAGCAACAAGCAAACGGATAAAATGTCTACGCAATATGTAAATCAATATTTTAACGCCGAGGATTTATATCACGATCAAGCGTATATTTATATGTCTCCGTTGGAGCCTACGGCGAATGATGAAATCACATTAAGATTAAAATGTCTTTATGGCGCTTGTCGTTCGGCGAAAATTTGGTATACAGAAGAAAACGGAACAAATTGTACGTTCCAGTCGGGAGATATGCGCTTTGAGATTTCGGACGTAAACGCAAGATATGAATATTGGGTAGGGACTTTGCCTGCATCTTCAAAAACGAGAAGATATCATTTTTCTTTGACGAATGACAAAGAAACGATTTATTATAATTTCGCAGGGTTGTCCGAAACACCTATCACGGCAACAGACGGCGAATGGATTATTATGCCGGATTTTACCACACCCGAATGGAGTAAAGGAACGATATGGTATTCTGCGATGCCCGATTCGTTTTATAATGGGAATACGTTAAACGATAAAACCGGTGGCAGCTATGCTGACGCATGGGGAAATTATCATACTTCTATGAGCGGTTATTTTGGCGGCGATTACGATGGTATAGAAGGAAAAGTAGACTATTTAAAAGAACTTGGCGTAGACAGCCTTTTCTTGAATCCTATATGGGTAACAACGCACCAAGCGGGTTATGGAGCGTTTGACTTTATGCAATCCGATTCGGCTTTTGGTAGCGAAGAAATGTTAAAACAGCTTGTTAATACGTTGCATGAAAACGAAATGGAAATTATGCTCGATGCCGTTTTTGAATACATTAATGTTTCCAATGTCTTATACAATTCGGCACAAAATTATCCGTATATTGACGGCGCGCAATCCTCGAACGATAGCTGGTATAATGTCGTTCAACGTCATGCAAACGGTGAAGCTGTATATAGTACTTGGGGCTCGCCGCTAATCAACTTTTCTAGTGAAATAGTGAGAGATTATTTTTATAGAAATGAAGATTCCGTCATGCAGTATTATTTGCGCGAGGTAGGAATTGATGGTTGGCGTATGGATGTAGGAAACCAACTTTCAGGAAGCGATAAAAATAATTTTGGCACGTCCACACAAATATTAGGCGATATGCGTCAATATGTTAAAGATGCCAATAAAGATGCTTTATTTCTTTCTGAACATGCAAACGGCGATCAGTTTGATTATATCCTTGATTCAAAATGGAATTATTCTTTTGGATACGCTATTCGCGACTGGGCGGCGGGATTATCTAATCCAAGTGTTTTAATGAATACAATTGAAAACGGTGTTTTAGGGCTTCCGAGAAGCGTAGCAAACGCAAGCTATAATTTCCTTACCACGCACGATTTGCCTAGATTAATCGACATAGCGGAATATGAAGGTGGAGATAAGACGAGTATTTTTAACGCTGCCAACTTATTGATGTTTACCTTTGTTGGTTCGCCGTGTATTTTTTATGGTGAAGAAGTGGGATTGACAGGTTTACATCTTTTAGAAAATTCTCAAGCGCAGTCTTTCTGGAATTCGATGGATTGGGACGAATCGGAATGGAATTACGAGATTTATAATATGACGAAAGCGCTTTCCGAGTTAAGAAAAACGTATCCTACGCTTTTTACTGATGGTGCATATTTGAATGTATACTCTAAGACGGATGCAAGCAATCCTTCTGGTATTATTTCTTTTGCACGTTTTGCGGAAGAGGGGGCGGCGATTACCGCTGTAAACCCTACACATTCTATTGTAAAGAATTTTGAATTAAACGTAGGAAAAGTGGATAATCTTCGCGACGGAGACGTTTTGACGGATTATCTTACGGGTAGAACGTATACCGTAAAAGAGGGTAAGGTGACCATTGACGTATACCCTGGTGGTTCTGTTTTGGTTACAGGCAAAGCGGCGAAAAATCTTGTTGGCAATAAATTAAAGACCAATATAGGAGACGCTGAATATAGTGCCGTATATACGGACAATAATAGCTATTCTATTGACGGCAAGGGAACAATTTCCGGCACGGCCGATAATTTTGGCTTTATTTATGAACGTGCCTTTGGTAACGTTGAAGCTTCCGTGACGCTTTCGGGCGGTGATTATACGTTGATGATTCGTGATGGTTTATCGGCAGACGATTGCTTCTATGGGGTGAAAATTAGCGGTAATAAGGTTCGTGCGTTCGCAAGAACGGAAAAGGGCGGTAACGTAAGCTATTTTACGACGAAACAGTTTAATGAGGGAACGAAAATTACCGTTGTTCGCGATGATGATAACGCTGTTTATTATCTCGTGGATGGGAAAAAGTATGAAGCGTCTGTAATTAATGCGGACTATTACGTATATGCGGGTATTGGCGCGACAGGAAAAGCAACGGTAAAAGATTTCTCTTGTACATTAACCGAGCCGCAAAGAAGTACTGATTTCATATCGGGGATTGGTTCGTTTACATACGTGGATGGTAATTATGCATTAGACGGCGGTTTGAAATTGCAGGGTGGAATTTTATATGCTCCTATTTCCATGGGAGATTTCACTGTAAAAACATTGCTTAAAACCATTCCTGAAAACGGTTGTGCGGGGCTTGCAATCGGCAATACAAACGATTATGTGTTTGTTGGTCGATATAATGGTGAAATTGTATTTGCGCACGTTACAGATGGAGACGTGGCAATTTATGATAGCATTGCCGAGATAGAAGGCAACGTTGTTTTACAGCTTGAAAAAGTAGCAAATAAATATACGGCGATAGCCATTGATGAATCCGGTGAACAGGTGATTATCGGTAAGAATTTAATGGCGAATTACTCCGTAGTAAACGGAATGTTAGTAACGTCGGGTTGTGACGCTACGTTTGGATATTTCTCTTTTGGGGATGATATTGACGGGAAAGATGGTTTTGCTGCTTATAAAAAAGAAGGGAAGATAGACTTTGGTTTTACGACGACTACAAGCGGTTATCGTTATGGTACTTCTGGCGGTGCTTGGGAATACGTCGTTGGCGGAATAGAGCAAACGGATATCAACGCGCAAAACGCGCATTATGCGTTTTCTGCAAATACGTTAAAAGATTTCCGTGCGACCTTTGCGTTAAGAGCGGAATTCAAGGATAGCAATTCGTACGTTCAAGCAATGTGGGCAAAACCTTCCGTAGGATCTGGGCAAGGTTATGCGCTTAGACTAACCCCTAACGGTAATTTAGCTCTTATAAATAGTAGGGGTGACGTTTTAGACGAATACGTCATTCAAGATTTTGTGCAAGGAAAGGAATACGATTTTACCTTATCGGTATATGGTAATCGTGCGTTTGTGTATTTGGGGACAGACGAAAAGCTTGTTCTTGAAACGGATTTGGTTGGTGGATCGGGCTATTTTAGCTGGACTGGAAATGGCGCAAAGTTTGCAATTTTGTCGTACGGTATTTTTGCGGCGGATGCTAATTATAAAGTAATGAACGGCGAAGTAAACGTCTATGGAAATAGTTACGTCAAGGGTGGTATTGATATTGAATTATCGGGTGGTAGCGGAAATTACGGATATATGACAATGACGGATACCGCCGTTTCCGATTTTGCAATGTCGTTTAATTTGCAAATGATGCGAACAAGTTTAATTTCTCGTGGACGCTTCCGCTTCTATATCGGTGCAACGAGCGGTTACAATTCGCTAAATAATGGTTTGGCGGTACAGATTGACGATAAAGGCAGAATAAGCGTATGGGAGGACGGTAAGCAAACCGTAGAAAACGTCCAACTTGAGGCAATTGACACAGAAAGCTGTTACCTTGTTATTGTTTATCGTGCGGGAAACTTGATTTTGTATAAATCGGACTACAATGAGTCGCTGATTTATACAAAGGATAAAATTGAAGAAATTTATTCTTATCAGGATAGTTTCTGTCGCTCGGGCGCAATGTCTTTCTTTGTGCAAAATGCGACGGTGAAGTTGGCAAATATTCGTGCAATTGCATTAGGCGAAAAAGATGATTATTCGACAAGTGAGCTGTTTACAAACTATTTCATTGATTCCCCTCCCGCACCGGAGCCTGAAATCGTTTCTTCGCCGGCAAAAGAAGGTTATAAAAACGACTTTTCGGATAAGGCGACGTTGGGTGACTTTACTCGTTATAGCGGTGCAATAGAAATCAAGGACGGAATGCTGGTTGTAGATGGTCTCAACGGGGAAAACTGGGATGCGGGAACAGGGCTCGCTTATGGTACGTTTGAGAATTTTGAGCTGACTGTAAGAGTAAAAATTCAAAACTTGTATGGGTGGGGCGCAATAGAGTTTAATAAATCCTCTCCAAGCGTCAATCATCAACAGTCATCTCTTACGTTGATGCTTACGAGTAACGGCGGTAATTTGTACCTTGGTAACGACGTGACGCAACCCAATTCTTCGGTTGGGGTTGTGTATGACGAGGAAGGTTTTATGACGGTTACACTTCGCGTGGAAAACGGTGTAATTACCTTTAATTTGGGAGCCGAATCTGTATCGTTTGCAATTGCGGACCTTGCAAGAAACAATAATCTCACGAGTGGATTTATTTCGTTTAATGCAGGTTGCAATAGAGTATATTTTGACGATTTGGAAATTAAGTTATTGTAAGGAATTATTATGTACGGGAAATATTCAACTCTTGTCTTTTGGGCATGGAATGACAGAATAACGCATGAGGGTATTGATAAGCAACTTCACGAGTTTTACGATGCTGGTATAGGTGGCGTTGTGATTCATGCCAGAGCGGGATTAAAAATTGAATATATGTCGGAAGAATGGCTGTCGCTTTTTGCGTATGCAGTAGATAGCGCAAAAGAGATTGGTTTGAAAGTGGTTATTTATGACGAAAACGGCTGGCCCTCCGGTTTTGCGGGGGGCGAAGTCGTCAAGCAAAATGCGGATTTTGCGATGAAAGAACTCGTATTTTACACAAAACGACCGCTTTCCGACGAAGTTATTTGCAGTTATAAAAAGGTTGACGGGGTTTATGAGTTAGGCGGGAGTGATTTGTTTGTTTGCGCAAAGAGGAACCTTGATTATGTTGACGTGACGAATCAGGCGGTAACGGATACGTTTATTAGAGTAACGCACGAAAGGTATAAAGAGGTTTGTGGGGATGAATTTGGTAAAACGATTATCGGTGTTTTTACGGATGAACCGCAATATTCCTCCTTTGAGCACTTTGCTTATCCATATTCTAATGGAATAGATACGTCTTTTTTTGAATTCTGCGGATTAGACTTACAAAAGAATTTGTGGCGTCTATATGCGGAAAAGGACGGGGAATTTAAAAAACTGTATTTGCAATTTTTTGCCAATAGGTTTATACAAAATTATACTTCGGTTATTGCGTCGTGGTGTAAGAAAAACGGGTTAGAAATGATGGGGCATTATAGCGCTGAAGACGGCGTTATTTCAAGTGCGTGCGGTAATGCAGGCGTTATGCCGCATTATCGACTTATGCAACGGCCCGGTATCGACTATTTAGGTAGAAGATATCCTTCTCCCGTGCTTTTTAAACAATTAGAGTCGGTCAAAAATCAAGAAAAAAAGCAAATAGTTTTAAGTGAAAGCTACGGTGGTGCAGGCTGGGGCGCAACTCTTCAAGATTATACAAAAATGTGGTGTTATCAAGCGGCATTTGGGGTAAACCAGTTATGCGCACATCTTTCCCCGTTTAGTATTTCCGGCGTAAGAAAAAGAGATTATCCTGGTTTCTTTTCGAGTGTGCAACCGTGGTGGGAGCACGCTAAAGCGTTTTTTGAAAGAGTGGAAGGATTAAATGAGCTTTTGTCCTCCGGTGTGGCAAAGAATAGAATTGCTGTCATTCATCCTGTTTCAGTTGCATTAAAACAAGAAAATTTTTCTGCGGAACAAAGAGAGTTATCAACGCAATTTAGGTTGCTTACCGAAAATTTAATAGATGCTCAGCTTGATTTTGATTACGTAGAAGAAAGTGCATTGAAGAATGCAAAAATAGACACGGATAGACTGATTATAGGTAGTTGTGCATACGAAGTTGTCTTAATGCTGAAAGAATCGTATAGCCAGGAAATAATGAAAAAGCTTGTCGGTGTAAAAACGGGCGTTGTTGGCGTGGATTTGTTTAATCGCCGCGCTGCTATTTGCAGATGGTTCGATGAACTTGGATATCGTCGTAATGCTTATTTTTCCGATGGGGAGGATATTGTCAGCGATCTCATTGTTTCTTATAAAGAGCTTCAAAATGGCGAGGCGATGGTATATGCTTTTAATCAAAGTAACGATGCGGACAAGACGGTTTATTTAAATGGTTTATTCCAATCCGTCAAGGAGGTACTGTTTAACGGGGAAGAAAGGGTATTGGCGGCGCAAACCCGTGGGAAGGGGGGCTTTTGTAAAGTATCCATCCCTGCTGGCTGCGGAAAAACTTTCATTTTTCAAAATGTATCCGTACAGCTTCAATCAAAAACGGAAAGACGCGTTCCCTTTATGGTTGAAAAATATAGCATTCAAGATAGGAATTGTCTTACCATCGATAGAGCTGCGTATTCTTTTGATGGGAAAGAGTATTCTACAATACAGGACGTTATAAAAGTCGCATCGGATATTTATTCGGTGGGTGGAGATGTCTGGATAAAATATCAGTTTACGAATAAGTCAAGACAAAAAGAGATGACGTTATTTACGGAAAACGGTTATCAAACTATTTTTGTAAATGGAAAGGTTCCAACCAAAAAAGAAGATAAATTTTTTGCGGAAAATCTTTTGGCGTACGATCTTTCCAACTGTTTAGTAGAAGGGGAAAATTCGGTTGTTTTGCAATTCCATATTCCCCAAAACTTTACCGTACAGACGGATTGGGAATTTGAAAGTCAGAGGAATATTTATTTTCTTCCCGTAGAGGTAGAAAGTATTTATGTCGTCGGTGATTTTTCCGTCGAGACAAAACTGAGTTGGGCGACGCCCAAGTATCTCATGTGCGACGGGAACTTTGTTTTAGTGGACAAAGAAACCTCTTCGGTGAAGGATATCACGCAGGCAGGTGCTCCTTTCTATCGTGGCGCATTGGAAATTGTAGGTAAGGCGGTTTACGCAAACGGAGACGTTTGGCTTCAAGCGAAGTTTTTTGGCTCCTTATCTATTGTATATGTGAACGGAATTAAAGCTGGGGCGTTATTAAATAGAGAACCGCTTTGTATTACAAATTATTTGGTCAACGGTGAAAATGAAATAAAAATCGTTGTGTATTCAACAAACCGCAACTTGCTTGGCGCGCATCATCATTTGTGCGGAGAAGTGAAGATGACGGGGAGAAATACCTTTGAAGGAAAACGTGGATTTGAAGATTTTGTAAACGCAAACGTACCAGAAGAAACATATATCGAATCGTATTCGTTTGTTCCGTTTGGTATGGAAGAAATTGAACTGATTATTAGGGAATAAAAGGATCCCGCATATTTTGCGGGATTCTTTTGCAATACTTGTTCTGATATAGGCTTAGGAGAAATCTTATGAGATGTTTTTATGACGGAAGCGAAACTTTTTTACAACGTATAAAAGATGATAAATATCGCGTGATGATTATTACGGAAGATATTTCACACGCAAAATTTGTTTATACCAAACAAATTCATGCTCCATTTTCTTTGGCTGAAAAATGCAGCGTAGATATGCAAAAAAATGAGCAAGGATTTTTTTGTGAAGTTGCTCTTGGAAAAGAGCCTTTACGCTATTGGTTTGAATTGCTTGGAAAAAATGAAAAATATTATTTTTCTTGTGCAGGAATATCCTCACAGCATGCAGAGCGTTTAGACGAAGATTTTATCCTTGTGCCTAATTTTGAGACGCCGAAGTGGAGTAAAGGAGCTGTATGGTATCAAATTATGCCAGATAGCTTTTTTAATGGGGATACGTTATGCAATAAAAGCGATAGTAATGGTGCGCACGTCAACGTTTGGGGGCAAGCGCGAAGAGGAATGAATGATTACTATGGTGGTGATTTGTACGGCATTGCGAAAAAAGTGGAGTACTTAAAAGAATTATCCGTAGATGTCGTTAGCATAAATCCAATATGGATGTCTACCCATAACGCAGGATACGGTTCTTTTGATCTTGAACAAGTGGATGCTACGTTTGGTGGGTTAAATGCCTTGAAATATTTAATCGAGGTTTTGCATAAAAACGACATGAAATTGGTATTGGATGGAGTTTTTCAATATTACCATAAATTTGGCAGAATGTATAATGCAGCCGAAATTTTCCCGATAGAAGCGGTAGCGCAAAAGGATGAAACATATGCCGACGTGTTCGTCAGCGATTGTATTGGAACGCCTATTATCGGTACTTGGGGGCATCCAACCATTGATTTTTCTTCTGAGTTAGCGAGAGAAATTATTGCGGGGGCGAATTCCCCTGTTCAAAGATATTTAACGTTGGGCGCGGACGGGTGGCGTCTTGATGTGGGTAACACCTATGAAGGGAGCAATCAAGATTGTTACGGTGCGTGCGATACGGCATTGGGATATATTTATGACGCGGTGAAGAAGCATGGCGAGGATAAGCTGGTTTTAACGGAACATCCTTGGGGAGAAATGTTTTCATCAGGTAAATGTGAAAGTAAATGGAATTATGATTTTGGGTATGCTATTCGTGATTGGGCATCAAAACGTATTGACAATAGGGAAGCGGAAATACGGTTAAAGAAAGCAATTTTTTCTTTGCCGTTTCCCGTTGCGCAGTCGAGCTTTAATTTTTTAACGACACACGATTTGTCAAGAATATTATGGTATGCAAACGGGGATATAGCTGCTTTAAAATCGGCGATTGCCGTGCAGTTTGCCTTTTTAGGGGCTCCGTCTATTTATAGTGGCGACGAAATCGGTATGCTCGGCAAGCCGGCGGAATTCATGGCTGAAGCAGCGCCTACGTCCTTTGGCAGCTTTCATTGGAATGAAGAAAAGCAGAATAAAGATATTTTAGGGATTTATAAAACGCTTACGCATTTACGAAAGGATAAAAGAGACTTGTTTACGCACGGTTGTTGTTTTTCATATCCCTGCGGTGAAAACATGATAGCCGTAGTCCGTTCTAAAGATGATGATACGGTTGTGGCAATTGGAAACGTAGGTGAGAGTGAAGAAATTAGTTTGAATGTACCTTTGATTTCAGACGGCATTTATACCGATGTTATAAGTGGAAATACAGTTACGGTAAAAGATGGTACATTCAAAGCGAAAATTCCACATGGTTGCGCGTTTTTTGCGAAAAACACGAATTGTCAAATTATTAATGGATTTACAGTCAGTGGTGATGTTTGTTATCGTGACGGTATCTATAAATTGGGAAAACAAGCACGTCTTTGCGGGGAATTGTACGGTTGTTATGATATAGTGTTGAATCGTACTGCGAACATTCGTTGCGGTTGTGTTAAGATTACGAACGAGCGGCTGGAAATCTTAGGGAAAAGCTATCATATAACAGGACAGATTCGTATTCTTAGAAATGAAAAAGATATCGTTACGGTGATAGACGGTTCAGGCGAAATCGTAAGTGTAAAAGTAGATGATCCGTATACAGTTGCTATTATTGCAGAAGGGGAAGGCGACGTTGCTTTAAAGTCAAATAATAATGCAACGATAAAGTGGATTGCAAATGCTGACTATGGCTTTCACGGTATGTTTGACGTGATGAATGGTAAACGGCAAACAAGAACAATCGATGGTGATTTTTCCGTAAAAACTCTTTTTTGCGAGGAGGGAAGTATAGAGCTCTTTACAGACGGCGCAAGTATTGGGATAAAGATTGCAAAGGGTGAGACAATTTTTTATCGCGATGTTGATGGCGTTTTTGAAATTCTTGGACAAGGTGTGGCCGCTAAACAGGTTGTATTACAGCGTGTAGATGACAAGGTGTCGGCGTATTACATGACGTCGCAGGGCTGCGTTTTGTTGGGAA
>JAZORL010000100.1:0-26943 GCA_045656625.1 Candidatus Scatosoma sp.
TCGAGAATGTCCTCACGGTTGGTCGCCGCCATCACGATAATGCCGTCGCTGTTTTCAAAGCCGTCCATTTGCACGAGGATTTGGTTCAAGGTCTGCTCTCTTTCGTCGTGACCGCCGCCAAGACCTGCGCCACGGCGTCTACCTACCGCGTCGATTTCGTCGATGAAAATGATACAAGGCTGGTTCTTTTTCGCCAAGTCGAACAAGTCACGCACACGCTTTGCGCCGACGCCGACGTACATTTCTACGAAGTCCGAACCGGACACCGAGAAGAAGGGTACGCCCGCTTCCCCCGCAACCGCTTTTGCAAACAAGGTTTTACCAGTACCCGGAGGGCCTACAAGGAGTACGCCCGAGGGGATTTTTGCGCCGAGGTTTGAGAACTTTTTCGGGGATTTCAAGAATTCTACGACTTCTTGCAATTCTTCCTTTTCTTCTTCCGCGCCTGCAACGTCCGTGAAACGAACCTTGATGTTGCTTTGTACGTTTGCTTTGGATTTGCCCACGTTCATCGCCGCGCTACCGCCGCCAGCCGCACTGCGCATAATCGCCCAGAAAATAAGCGCAACCACAATCACGCCAACCATCGGGAAAATGCGTTCCCAAATACTGCTTTCGTTGGGATCGACAAACTTAACGGTCACGCCAGCTTCCGCAAGAGCATTGATAAATTCGGGGTTGTTGTACCCGTCAAAGGCAATCGTTTTATACGTCGCAACCAGTTTCCCCGTGATGGGATCGTATTCTTTACCCGTCCAAATAAAACCGTCGATTTTAACGCTCGTGATTTCCCCTGCGGTGAGTTTTTCATAGAACGTACTATAAGCGATATTCTTCGCTTTATCGAACACGTCGGAAAGCAGTACGCCGATCAAAATTACGGCAAGGATCGCAATCACGATCCACATAATTTTCTTGCTTCTTCTTGTCAAAATTTTTCTCCTTTATCCCACAACCGACCTAACGGTCGGTTTTTGTGTTTTGTTTCACACCATTCACTGTGGAACGGTTTTGTTTTTCCTATTTTACCACATTTTGTTTTTTATTATCAAGCGTTTCTATGGTAAAAAAGCAAAGCTTTCACAAATATTCACCTATTTTCCACAAAAGTTAGGCGAATTTTGTCGTTTTTACAGCAACCCTTCCAAAAGAATTTTTACACCGATCGCTACAAGCACCAAACCGCCAATAAATTCCGCCTTATCCGCAAGCTTATTTCCGATTGCTTTTCCAAGATACACCGCCCCAAACACCAAGCCGAGCGTAATCACACCAATCATTCCCGTCGCGCCCCACGCACCGAGTGCCAACCCCGATGAAAGCGCCGCCATTTGTAAAGTCACGCCAACCGCAAGTGCGTCAATAGACGTTGCAATCGCTTGCAAAATCAACTGCCCAAAACTAAGCTCTTTTCTCAAACAATGCGGACAAGCTTCTGCCGTTAAACTCGTACATGCCCCATCCGTTTCCTCTTTTTCCCTTTTCGCCTCGCGCCATTCGCACACCGCATCGAAAATCATTTTTCCGCCCAAAAAGGCAAGTAAAATAAAGGATATCCACGCCGAGATTTTTTCAAACGTGGAGAGGAATGCATCGGCAAGCAAGCCCGTAATATAATACCCGAGCAAGGGCATTAAAAATTGGAAAAAACCGAAAAGAAAGGCAATCAATACCACACGGTAAATCCGCATTTTGGGATGGGTCATACCATCCGTCATCCCCACTGCGCACGCATCCATGGAAAGGGCAAGCCCAAGGAGCACAATTTCCGCTATACTCATCTTTACTCCTTAAAGGCAACCGCGTTCTTTTAACGTTTTTACCACGTCCGCAAAAATCCCGTCGGGCGTTTGTTCGCCGTTCACGCAAACAATGCGCTCGGGATATTCTTCAGCCAAAGCTTTATAGCCTGCATATACGCGTTTATGGAATTCCATACCCGCTTGCTCCAATCGATCGTTGGCATCCGCGCCCTTTTTGCGGCGGAATGCCGCTTCGGGGGTAAGATCGATAAAAATCGTCACGTCGGGCAAATATTTCTCTAACGCAAAGGCGTTGATCTTCTCAATAAATTCCTTGCCCAAACCACGAGCATAAGCTTGATAAGCGAGGGAAGAATCCACGTAGCGATCGCAAATCACAAGCTCGCCTTTTGCCAAAGACGGCTCTACACGGTCGTTCAAATGCTGCACGCGCGACGCCGCATACAAAAGCGCTTCGCATTCGTCCGTCATTTCCATATTCTTTCCGCTTAATAAAATCTCACGGATCGCTTCGGAAATTTTTCCGCCACCCGGTTCACGGGTGAAAACGTGCGGGATTTTTTCCTTCGTCAAATACTCGGACAAAAGACGAAGCTGGGTGCTTTTCCCACAACCGTCACAGCCTTCAAACGTAATAAACTTTCCTCTCGTACTCATAAAGATTTACTCCCCTTTTTTCTCTTTCAAAACTGCTATTTTTTCCTCTTGCAAGCCGAACGTATTATCCGCATTTTGCAAAAGTGTAAGCTTTTCTTCCGTAATAATCTCCCCTGCATAAAGCAGCGGCGTGCAGGGCGGAAACAATCCGCAATTCCCTGCGCATACTCTACCCTTTGCACAATCCAAATCTACCCATTCCTGCTCGTCTTTTGCAAAAAACACGGGGGCAGGTACGCGTTGAATATTGTTTTGCGCTATTTCTTCCATATCTAAGGGATAGTCTTGAAACAGCCCCTTCAATCGCTCCGTCAATTTCGTAAAAGCTTTCATTTCCGTTGCGGGAGAAAGGTAAAACATAACGACGTTTCCATCGCAAAACTCGGGATATATCCCTTCCTTTTGCAGCGCCTTTTCCGCCTCGAACGCTCTTCGCCCAAACGTTGCGCAAAGCTTCGTCCAGTCTTTGTTTTTATAGATACGCGGTTCGTTTTCAAAATAGTCTTTCACCGCTTTTTCCAAGCGTTCGTTTCTTGGATATTTCACCGCATATTCTACCGATGCCATAATCGGATAGGATGGGCTCGTCGTACGAAAAACGTCCACTGCTTCCCGCAACGCTTCCGCTGTTTTTTCGTTCTTTGCGGATACCACCGCCCCCTGCGTGAGAGCAGGCAAGCTCTTATGTACGCCGTCCACCCACAAATCCGCGGCTACGCCTGCATGCAGCTCCTTTTGAAAACGCAAATGTCCACCATGCGCACCGTCGATCAAAAGCAGCTTTCCTGTTTCTTTGCAATACGCTCCAAGCCCATCCAAATCCGCTACGTTGCCGTAATAATCGGGCGAGGTAAGAAATACTGCGTCTGCACACTCTAAAAGCGCACCATACTTTTCTTTCAACTCGTACACGGTAGGCTCGTATGGAATTTTATCCTTATAAAAACGAGGATAGAGCAACAATTCCAAACCCAGCGTTTTTACGCCGTTAAACAAGCTCTTATGGCTTTCTTCACACGCAAAAATTCTTTTTACGCCAAGCTTTTTTGCCGCATAAAGTATTGCGAGCACGCCCGACGTACTCCCGTCCGTCAAAAGAAAACTTTTTTTCGCACCCAAAAGACGAGCAAGGTCTTGTTCCGCATCGGCAATACAGCCACTCGGGCAGGACAAGTTGTCCGAATAAGAAAGCTCCGTGATATCCCACCTCGCATTTTTATGCCCAGGCGTATGAAAAGAAAGATGCGGACGCTTTGACTGCGCGACGAGCATTTGATAGATTTTACAATCCTTCAAAACCTTTTTCTCTTTTAGTATCGTCCGCATAAAGCTCCGCACCTCGTACTATTCGATTATGCTTTCGTTGCTTCCAACGAGAGTCTTACCATTTCATTGATGAAAATCAAGTTTTCACCCACGAAATTTTTATTTACGCCCTTCAACTTGAATAAACAAAGCTGCATATTTTCCGCCGATTCGACGTAGTGCTTTTTACCCGTTTTCTCATCGACAACCATTTTAGTATAAGCCGCATAATTTTTTAAGCCTTCCGTTGCCTTTGTCGGGCAAAGATTGATGGAATATGCCACGTTGTCAATCAACGTTTCCTCAATTCCATCCTCATTTTCCGCTTTGATGGTGGTGTATTCCAAGGAAATCACCTTATCCACGTCCAAATAAACATAGAATTGCACGAGCGCATCTCTATATTTTTGAATACGCTCAATATCCTTTTTTACGCCGGCTTTTTTCTGCTTTTCCGTCTTAAAACGCTTGTCGTTTTTCTCACGTGCGCGGAAATCTTCCTCTACTTTTTTCTCATCCAAAACGCCCGTTTCATAATCACCGCCGTAATATTGATTCAAATACCCCTTCATATAGTCAAGGTACTCGTTGATATCGTAAAGGTAATAACCGTAGCGGAGTATCAAGGTTTGCAAATAGGTCAACTCATGGCCAATAACGTTTCCATCGTCGTCTTTGATCGAGAAATCAGGGTCCCCTTCTCGGGAAACGAATATTGCGTCCCCCTCGTCCGTTTGCAAGCGAGAGTCCATAACGGTGTGAAGGTTGCTCCCCGTCGTCGTCATATCGTAGGACGTTGCCTTCAAGACCTCGTGCGAGAAAATCCCCCGATCGTACGCATCGTCGTAGACCTTTGTAAATTTCGTCGTATTGAAAGGACGATTGCCCTCGTAATTAAACACGGTATATTGCTGTGCAGGCGTGATACGCGTAGCCGTCATTGTAAAAATCAACGTCCACGCAACGATAATCGCCGCCGCCACCAACACCATTTTTATCCAATCGTACGAGAGCATTCTGCTCAATCTTTTTTTTGTGATTTTTGCATCCATAGCATTTGTTCCCTTAAAAGATAGGGGGCAGGTACGCGTTGAACACGCATTTTAGCCCGTTTGGAAAAACTCCGCCGTTTCCTATTTTTGAGAAAACGGCGTGAGAATTATTTTTTCGGTTTCATCGTAGGGAAGAGAATTACGTCACGAATCGTCGAGCTGTCCGTAAGGAGCATAACGAATCTATCAAGACCCATCCCAAGCCCACCTGTCGGGGGCAAACCATATTCAAGCGCATTGATGAAATCTTCGTCCACCTGCGCTTCGTTGTTGCCTTTTGCGCGCTTTGCTTCAATTTGCTTCAACATACGCTGTTTTTGATCGATCGGATCGTTCAATTCCGAGAATGCGTTGCCAAATTCGTGGCCGCAAATGAAGTATTCGAAACGTTCGGTGAATGCAGGATTCGAGGGTTTACGCTTTGCCAAGGGCGAATTTTCTACGGGATAATCGTAGATCACCGTCGGCTGTACAAGCTTGTCTTCTACGAATGCGTCGAAAAGCTCGATAAGCACCCAGCCCTTCGTTGCGTTTTCGTGTTCCAACTCCACGCCAAGCGCTTTTGCCGCCGCACGCGCGTCTTCGTCTGTCTCCCAATCGTTATAGTCTACGCCAGCGTACTTTTTCACCGCTTCCGCCATGGTCAATCTCGTCCAGTTGCCCATGTGGATTTCTTCGCCTTGGTAGGTGATATCGAGCGTACCGCACACCTTTTCCGTGACCGTTTTATACATCTCTTCGATAAGGTCCATCATATCGAAATAGTCGCTGTACGCTTCGTACATTTCAATCGTCGTGAACTCGGGGTTGTGGTAAGCATCCATACCTTCGTTACGGAAGATTCTGCCTACCTCGTACACCTTGTCCATACCGCCTACGATCAAACGTTTCAAGAAAAGCTCTGTTTCGATACGCATATACATATCGAGATCAAGCGCGTTATGATGGGTTTTGAAAGGTCTTGCGTCCGCACCGATTTCCAAGGGCAAAAGGGTGGGCGTATCCACTTCCAAATACCCACGGTTATCCAAAAAATTGCGAATTTCCTTCAAAATTTGCGAGCGAACACGGAAGGTATCGCGAACGTCCTTGTTCATGATAAGATCCAAGTGGCGCAAACGGTATTTCAAGTCCTTATCCTGCAAACCGTTGTGTTTTTCGGGCAACGGAAGAAGGGACTTGCAAAGCAAGGTGATTTCCGTCACGTGTACGGAAATTTCCCCCGTTTGGGTCTTGAAAACAAAACCCTTGAACCCAAAAATATCACCGATGTCGTAATCCTTTTTATAGGATGCGTAGTTTTCCTCGCCGATATCTTGACGGGTTACGTAGATTTGAATGTTGCCACTTCTATCCGCAATATGGGAAAAATACGCCTTACCCATAATACGGCGGGACATCATACGCCCTGCCATGCATACCGTTTTTCCCTCATACGCCTCGTAGTTCGCTTTGAGCGTTTCCGAATCCGCGTCTACGGGATATTTCACTTGTTCGTAAGGGTTCTTGCCTTCCGATACAAGCTTGGCGAGCTTTTCACGGCGGATACGCGCCTGCTCGATGAGTTGTTCTTCTTCACTTGCGCCGTTTACAGGCGCATTTACGTTCTTATTTTCTTGCATTTGTATACTCCAAACGTAGTATTGATTTTATTAGTCGATAAAAATTTCCTTGATCAACAAGAAGTATTCCCCTTGAGGTGCAGCGACCTTCACTCTATCGCCGACTTTGCTATTCAAAAGGGCTTTCCCTACGGGCGATTCGTTGGAAATTTTGTTGTTTTTCGGATCAGCTTCCATCGAACCGGTCACTTCGTATACGTCTTCTTCTTCCATATCTTCGTCGTATACTCTTACTTTCACGCCGATGTGTACACTTTTCGTATCCGAGCTTTCTGCAACAACTACTGCGTTCTTGATCTTGTATTCCAATTCAAGAATTTCCCCCTCGTTTGCCGCCTGTTCGTTGCGCGCCGCATCGTATTCCGCATTTTCGGAAAGGTCACCGTGACTTCTTGCCTCTGCGATTCTGTCTACGATTTCCTGACGCTTTTCCATTTGCAAATACTTCAAACGCTTTTTTGCCTCGTCTAAACCTTTTTGGGTGACTTCAAACTGTTCCGCCATTATTCCTCCATTTTCTCCGCTTAATCCGTTTTTTTTCTTTGTACGGCTTTTTCAAAATACAAGAAAAAAGCCGCTTTGCGCGGAAAATCAAAAATACAACCGTGACTTTTCTTGCTAAAAAGCCACGGCGTTTTTTATTTCATTGTCTTCATTATAGACTATTTTCCCTCGTTTGTCAATGATTTTTGAGAGTTTTGACAAACTTTTCACCGATTATCGGCTTCCTTTCACAGTAATTTTATGCAAAATTTATGCAAAATAGTCCTATTTTTATGGATTCGACAAAAACTTTTGCATTCTGTCGAATGCCTCGGAAAGAGACGCCATGCTCGTCGCATAGGAAATACGCACGTTGTTTTGCCCGAACTGCCCGAACGCATTTCCAGGCACTACGGCGACTTTTTCCGCCGCCAAAAGCCCGTTTGCAAAGCTTTCGCCGTCCAAACCCGCATTTTTCGTCGAGGGAAAGGCATAAAACGCACCCTGCGGTTCAAAACAATGCAACCCGATTTCCTGCAAGGAATGAAGCACGAACTTACGGCGTTTGTCGTAGGAATCCCGCATTTCTTCCACCGTCGCAAAGTTGTCGGAAAGTCCGTCCTTCAACGCTTCAATCGCCGCATATTGCGACATGATCGGCGCACAAAGCATACCGTATTGATGGATCTTGAACATTGCGTCGTCCACTTCCGCAGGTCCGCAAGCAAAACCCAATCTCCATCCCGTCATAGCAAACGCTTTCGAGAAACCGCCGATGTACACCGTACGCTCCTTCATACCAGGCAGGGATGCGATGGATGCATGCTTACGCCCGTAGGTAAGCTCCGCATAAATCTCGTCGGTGATTACGAGAAGATCATGTTTGATAAGTACTTTTGCAATTGCTTCCAGCTCTTCCTGCGTCATAATTGCGCCCGTGGGGTTGTTGGGATAGGTGAGAATAATCGCCTTTGTTTTCGGCGTAATCGCCTTTTCCAAATACTCGGGTTTTAAGACGAAATTGTCCTCTTCGTGGCACTCTACGTGTACGGGAATTCCGTCCGACATCGTCACAAGCGGGGAATAGGAAACGTACGCAGGATCGGGGATCAAAATCTCATCCCCCTGCTCCACGCAAGCACGAAGGGCAAGGTCGATTGCCTCACTGCCGCCGACGGTAATCAAGATGTGTTTTGGATCGTATTCCAACCCAAAGCGTTCCTTCAAGTATCGAGAAATCAAATCCAAGAGTTGCGGTAAACCTCGATTGCCCGTGTACTGCGTGTACCCACGCTGCAAAGAGGTAATCGCCGCCGCGCGCACCTTCCAAGGCGTGACGAAATCCGGCTCGCCCACACCGAGGGAAATCGCGCCTTCCGTCGTACGAACGATATCGAAAAACTTTCGAATACCGCTCGGCTGTATTAATTTGGCTTTTTTATTTACAAAATCACGCATAATCGTGTGTCCTAATCTTTATAAGTTGGTAATTTAAGCGTCAAACGTCACGGCGGTAAGCCGCCAAGTCGCTCGTTTACGCCTGCACGGAAAGACGTTTATCCTCGTCTTCCTTTTCCGTAAGCACGCCTTCGATTTTATATTTTTTCAAGATAAAGTGCGTTGCCGTCGAGAGTACGCCGTCGAAAGTCGAAATTCGCTCGGAAACGAAACGAGAAACCTGCTGCAAGGTTCTATCTTCCACGAACACAGCCAAATCATACGCACCGCTCATCAAATAGACGGCTTTCACTTCGGGGAACGCCGCGATTTGCTTTGCCATACCGTCAAAGCCTTCCTTTTTCTTAGGTGCGACTTTCACTTCAATCAATGCCTCTACAAGCGCATCATCCGCCTTTTCGCTATTGACGATTGCGGTATATTTTACGAGCAAACCGCTTTTTTCCATATCCGCAATGCATGCGGAAATTTCCGCCTCGTCTTTCGAGAGCATCGCCGCAATTTTCTTGTGCGAAATACGCGCGTCGTCGGAAAGGATTGCCAAAACGTCTTTTTCTAATGCCGTCATATCATTTCTCCTAAAAGTAAACTTTTGATTATATCAAATACTCCAAAAACAAGTGATCGTAGCCAAGACTTTCCACGAAATCACGAGCAGGAAATTTCACGTGATTGAATTTTGCAAAATTGAAAATATGCACCTTCGTCAAAACGGGAGTGGGGATATCCAGCTTTTGGCAAATATCAATCAAGTAATCCAAAAAATGCGAATAGGTCAATTTTTCAGGATTTTCATATACGAACTGCTTTTTTATATGCCCGTCCGTCATCAATTTTGCCCAAATTCGCATAACTTTTCCGCCTTTTAGAGTTTCCTTCCGTTTATTATACACTTTTTTCTTAAAAAAGTAAACCGTTTCCCGCAAGGGACAAAAAATTTTTTATTTTTCGTTCTAAACAACCGTCGATAAGGAATAACCTATTCCAAAGCCCTTTTTTAAGCTTTACTTACCGTGCTTTACGGCATTTTCGATAAAGCGCGCCCTTTTTCGACGAAAGCTCTAAAATTTTTACAAAAAACGCTTGTTAAAATGGAGTTATCCTTATGCCCACTCTCAAAAAAAGTCATTTTTTTGCCATGCTTACCGCCCTGGTAAGCGCAATACTTTTTCTTGTATCCACCTGCGTTTTTTGTATGAAGAATTACGCCAAAAACGAGAAAACGGCGGGGGCAGGTACGAGTTCAACACGTTCTTTGCCTATTTATTCGGTGGAAACGGACGAGAAAAAAGTGGCGATTAGTTTTGACTGCGCTTGGGGAATCGACCACACGGACGCGCTTTTGGAAATTATGGAGCAAAACGAAATTCGTTGCACCTTTTTCGCCGTACAGTTTTGGGTGGAAAGCTATCCCGAGTACGCCCAAAAAATTGTGGACGCAGGGCACGAGCTTGGCACGCACAGCCGCACACATCCGTATATGAGTAAGCTTTCTAAGGACGAGATTATCAGCGAGCTAAAAACGTCAAGCGCGGCGATTGAGAGGATTACGGGCAACAAGGTGACTCTTTTCCGCCCGCCGTACGGAGATTACAACAATCTTTTAATCGACACCTGCGCAGAGCTTGGTTTATACCCGATTCAATGGGACGTGGACTCGTTAGATTGGAAAAATTTATCCGGCTCGGAGATTGCAATGCGGATTGTAAACGGCGCAAAAAACGGATCGATTATTCTTTGCCATAACAACGGTTTACACACTGCGGAAGCGTTGCCGACCATTTTCTCAACGTTGAAAAATCGTGGGTATGAGTTTGTACCCATTTCCGAATTAATTTATAAAGACAATTACGTAATCGATCACACCGGCCGCCAGCGGCAAGGCTGAGCCTTGACCCAGTCTTAGTATCTTTCCGTACGTTTTTTAAGATAGACCGTATCTGCTATGGGCGGCGTGTGCTACACGGGGTTTTGTGGGGCTGAGCCTTGACCCAGTCTTAGTATCTTTCCGTACGTTTTTTAAGATAGACCGTATCTGCTATGGGCGGCGTGTGCTACACGGGGTTTTGTAGGGCTGAGCCTTGACCCAGTCTTAGTGTCTTGCCGACGTTTTTTAAGATAGACCGTATCTGCTATGGGCGGCGTGTGCTACACGGGGTTTTGTAGGGCTGAGCCTTGACCCAGTCTTTACCATTTCTTCACTTTATACAAAATTACACTTTGGAGGTATCAATATACTATGAACTACGTAACGGAAAAAAACAACAAGGTTTACGTTATGGGCGAAATCGTGAGCGATGCGAGTTTCTCGCACGAGGTTTACGGCGAGGGATTTTACGAGTTTTTCGTGCGCGTAATGCGGCTTTCCGGTCAGGCAGACGTCTTACCCGTCACCGTATCGGAACGGCTCATTCAAGACGGTATGCTTGCCAAAGGCAAACATATTTGCGCTTTCGGACAATTCCGCAGCTACAACAAAATCGAGAATGGAAAATCCAGGCTTATGCTCACCATATTCGTCCGCGAGCTACTTTCCGAGCCACCCGATAAAAACCCGAATAGCATTGTTTTAAGCGGCTACATTTGCAAACCGCCCGTCTATCGCACCACCCCGTTTAATCGGGAAATTGCCGACGTGCTGATTGCCGTCAACCGTGCCTATAATAAATCGGACTATATCCCTTGTATTGCATGGGGGAGGAACGCTCGTTTTGTAAAGAACCTTTCCGTCGGCGATAAAATCGCCATTTCAGGCCGAATCCAAAGCCGAGATTATCAAAAAAAGCTTTCGGAAACAGATATTCGCACCATGACGGCGTATGAAGTTTCCGTCTCCAAGCTCGCCGCCTTTGACGCAGGCGAAGAATTTGATATCGATAGCGAGTTTGACTTATATTCCCTGCAAAACAAAGAAGAAACGCTCGCCGATTGCGGCAGCTAACCAAAAAAGACGGCGCAAGCCGTCTTTTTTCTTTTCAACGCATACATGGTAGCCTCATTTTTATAATTTTTCATAAAATTCTTGACAAAATGCAAGAAAAATATTATAATAAAGTAAGAAGGGTATAAGGTGAAATTATGGCTGTTTCAAAAACGGATTTTGTTCGCGGTTTACAATGTAAAAAAATGCTTTGGTTGGACGCGCACGCGCCCGAATATAAAATTATTCCCCCTGAGGTGCAAGCAAAATTAGATGCAGGCAACGAGTTTGGGGACCAAGCTATGGGCATTTTCGGGGACTTTGTAGAAACCACAACCTTGCGAGAGGACGGGCGATTGAATTTCGCCGCCATGCTTGAAAAAACAAAGACGCTTTTGGAGTCAGGCGAAGGGGTAATTTGCGAAGGCTCGTTTTCCTGGTACGGTAATTTTTGCGCGGCAGATATTTTGAAAAAGGAAGAAAGCGGGTACGCCCTTTACGAAGTAAAAAACACCTATTTCCCCCGCCAAGAGTTTATCACAGACCTTGGCTTTCAACGGCTTATTTTGCGAAAGTGCGGCGTAAATATCACCTCGTGCAATCTCGTTCTTCGCGGCGATACACCGCCTGAGGGAATTGAGGACACCAAGCTTGGGGAAGGTGAGCGTCTTTTAACGCACGGCGATTTTCTTTATAAGCTTGTGGACGTGAGCAAAGCCGCTCGAAGGGCGGATTTTATGGCAAGCAACTGCGTTTTCGAGCTTGGAAAACTCAAAAAGAAAGAGGCGCTAATGCCCGAAATCGAGATGGGTGAGCATTGTTGTCATCCTTATCGCTGCTGGTATTACGAATATTGTTCCAAAGGAAAAGAATAATTTTTTAGAGCGCGTAAGCGCTCTTTTTTTCTTGCAAAACTTTGTCCTATTTCGTTCTAAATAGCTTGCCCACCGCATAGAATAAAACGTAAGCAAAAAGCAAGTGAAGGAGAATGCATGATGAATAACGAAATCGAATATGCCGAAATGTTAGAAGTACCCGTATCCACCGTCAACGTTGTACAAAAGAAACGCCGCCGTAAAAAGCGTGAAATGGAAATAGAAGAAAGAATAAAATCCCCCTTAAAAGAAGATTTGATTGCGCAAATCAATCAACGTTTGCACGAGAACTCCGATCCAATAACGTCTACCGAAACGTCCGATTCCCCACAACCCCCAACGGAACCGAATCTTTTCACGGAAACACAGGAGCAAGAGGGTAGATTGGATTTTGCAGCCTATGATAGCATTGACACCGTTCGTTTGTATTCGTCCCCTAAAAAACGCCGTTTTTGGAGAAAGCCTCGCCTTTCCCCCGAAGATTTTTCTTTGGAAGAAACGGACGATTTAGAAAATGGTGGCACCATGTACGCGTTGAACGAAGAAAAAAACACCCCTCGTGGCGTAAAAATCGCGCTCACAACGGAGTTTGCGCTTGCTTGCGCATTTTGCGGTGCAATCTTTTTAACAAACGTTTTTATGCCGCATTCCGCAATTAATACTTTTTTCCGTGCGTTAAACGATCCCATGCCGAGTGAAAAGGTGGATGCGCGCTCCTATGATGATTTCACGCTTTCCCCCGTTGTTTCCGCTCTTTCGGATGCCGAGCTGTCCCTTTCGCAAACGGGTGTACTTTCTTTCACGGACGCTTGTTGTGTTTATCCTTCCGCAGACGGAAAAATTGCGGAAGTCGCAAGAACGGGCGATAACCATTATTCTGTCAAAATTCAATATTCCGATTCCTTTACGGGTATTATTAACGGGCTTTCCGAGGTGTATTATCAAGTCGGCGATAATGCGTATGCGAATATCCCCGTTGGATATTCAAGCGGCGAGGGAGAAGTGCAGGTGACGATGTACTCGGACGGCGAGCTTTTGAATTGTTTTGAGCTAACGGAAGAAAATTGCCTTGCGTGGATTGAGGCGGAATAAGAAAAGCTATGCGCAATTTTAGAAATACGGAGCGACGGAAACGCCGCTCCCATTCTTTTTTACCCAAAAATCCCTTCCGCTGTTTTCAGTTTCATCCGCTTTTTTTACTCGTGGGCGTATGGTTCGCCATCACAGGCAAGCTCTTTCTGTTTTTGATAAGTGCGCTCGTCGCCGTTCAACACGAATGCGCCCACGCCTTCGCAAGTGCACGTCTTGGATATAAGCTCCACAAAATCGTACTGATGCCCTTCGGGGCAATTATCGATGCTGACCTGCACGGCATTTCCTTAAAAGACGAGATTTTCGTTGCGCTTTGCGGCCCGCTTTGCAATCTTTGCACCGCCTTGTTTTTTGGCGCAATTTGGTGGTTTGCCCCTACCATGTACGCGTTCACGGACACCGCATTCTATTCTTCCATTTCGATTGCGCTCGTTAATTTACTCCCCGCGTACCCCTTGGATGGGGGTCGGGTTTTGCGTTGCGCGCTCACGCGCGCGTTCCTTAAAAGGTATTCGCAGGCGGATAAAGCGGAGAAACTCGCTGACCGAATTTGCCGTATTATTAGTCTTTTTCTATCACTTGCAATGTTGGGCTTATTCCTCTTTCAAACACTCCACACAACCCCCAATATCACCCTTCTTCCCTTTGCTTTATTTCTATTCGTTGGAGCAATAGGAAACAAGGATAAACTCGCCGTTTATCGGAAAATCGACTTTTCTTTACACCGACCCATGCAAAACGGTGTAGAGATAAGACGCGTTGCCGTGCTGGACAGTTGTTCCATTAAAACGGCGCTGCGGTTTATCACAAAAGGCTCGTATTTGGTGTTAGAAGTCTACGACGAGGCGGAAAACCGCCTGTTCAACCTCACCCAAAACGAGCTTGCGCACCTGCTATTGTTGGCAAAAACGCCCTATCAAAGTCTTCAAGAAGTGTATAATCAGGCACAAATCACATAAAAATTACACGTTTTCGCCCTTTTAAGGGTAAAAATTCCGTCAAAAGAAAGACAAAACCTCTTGCCAAAAACTTTTTCGTTTGTTATACTAATAGTTGTGTGAAACGAAAATCGTTTCACGGTACAGTAAACCTCACCAAGGACGGCCCTATGAAAAAAGAAATAAAAAAAGAATGGTTTTTAGATAGATACTGTAATCAACAGTTTGCCGCCCTTGTGGAAGACGGACGGCTGACGGAGTTCCAATGCGAACAAGAGCCGCGCGGCGTGTGCGTCGGGGATATTTACAAGGGCAGGGTTGTCAACGTGCTTTCGGGCATGAACGCCGCATTTATCCATTGCGGTTTGGAAAAAAACTGCTATCTTTCCACCGAAGAAACGTACACCGATTACACGAAATACGACGGCGCATTGAAGACGACGGAATCCGCCCCCCTGAAATTAAAAATCGGCGATGAAATCATCGTACAAGTCACCAAGCCGCCCCGTGGCACAAAGGGAGCAAAGGTCACCACGCACCTTTCTTTCGTCGGAAAACGGCTCATTTACCTGCCGAACACCGATTTTGTGGGAATCTCTCGGAAAATCACCGATGAAACCACCCGTCACGACCTGCTTTTTGCCGCTGAAAAAATGCGCGCAAGCGAACAAGAGGGGTATATCATCCGCACGCAAGCGCCTTTCGCAACCTTACAACAGTTGAAATCGGAAGCGGCGTACTTAAAAAAATTATATAACGAAACACTCACTTTTGCGAAAAAAGCGCCCGTCGGCTCGGCGATTTATCAAGACGACGATTTGCCCTGCCGCGTTATGCGCGATTGCTTTGGCGACGAGATTTCCGCCATTCACGTGGGGGATAGGGAACTCTATTTGCGCCTTTCGCGGCTCATTAAACTCCGCAAGGACATTTCCCCAAAAAAATTGCTTATGTATACGGGCGAACGTTCCATGCTCGAGTCGTATAATATTCAGCATCTTGTTTATAATGCGGCAAGCCCAATCGTACCTTTGGAAAACGGCGGTTCGCTTGTAATCGAGCACACGGAGGCCATGACGGTTATCGACGTGAATACGGGCAGTTATATCGGCGAAAACAGCTTGGAAGAAACCGTGTTTGAAGTCAATCTTGCCGCCACAGAGGAAATTGCTCGGCAGGTTCGTTTGCGCAACATCGGCGGGATTATCGTTGTCGACTTTATCGATATGCAAGAAGAGGCACACAAGCTCGCCATCACGAATGCGCTTACTGCGCACCTGCAAAAGGACAGCGCGAAGTGCAACGTTTTGCCTATGAGTGAGCTTTGCTTAACGCAATTCACCAGAAAAAGAGTAGGGCACGACGCACGTTCCTACCTCGTAAAGCCCTGCCCTCATTGTTCGGGTATGGGACACGTCCACGAGGATATCTTCGTCGTGACCGCCATTCGCACAAAACTTTTAGCCTGCTTTGCCGACGGCTATTCGTCCGCTATTGTAGAGCTTAATAAAAATATTATGGAAAAAATCTTAAACGAGGGACTTCTTTCCATCGAAGCCAAAAACCGCTGGAAGGAAAAGCGCATTTATTTAATTCCCCACAAAACCTATCGAGAAGACTCTTACACCGTCCGTGGCACGAATGAAACGGACTTGCGCCTTCCCGAAAACGCACAGCTTCTTTATTAATTCTAAGCCCGTCGCAAAATGCGACGGGCTTTTAAAATGGAGGCAACAGGGTTGGGTTTAATAAAAAACGAGGATACCATGTATGCGTTGAGTTTTTCTTTTTATGGAAAAATAACAGACTTTTCCTTTCACTATAAATGCTTTTTTATAGAGAAAACGCTTTACAAGGTGATAACAATGTGATATAATGTTATGCGGTATGGTGTTTTATAAAAGTATTTTATAAACGCCGTTGTTGGATAGTGCAAACCGCACGCACAAAAGGAAAAACAAATAAGGAGAATCCTAATGGAAGATAATCGTCAGGTAGAAGAAGGCAGCAGCTTATTAGATATTTTTCGCCTTCTTTTAAGCAAAATCAAGTACTTGATCCTTGCCGTTCTTATCGGCGGTATTTTGGGTGGTTGCTTGGCAATTTGGAAAACGATTGACATCAATTATTTCGGTACGCGCGTAGAATTTTACGTCAACCCCGAAAAACCCGAAGAGTCAGCTGGCTCGTCGAGCGGCGTAGCCGCAGGTGGTAGCCAATACGGCGTATACGGTGCATACGGTCAACACGTCATGGACAACATGATTCGTCTTCTTTCCTCTGAAAGTTTTGCCGAACAGCTCATTCTCAACGGCAACATCCTTCCCGAAAAAGGAAACTATTTCGCTGATGAAGAAAAGAACGCAACCTTCCGCACCCTTTACGAAGCTGCAGAACCTCTTTTGGCAGAGGTTGCTCGCGCTGAAAAGGATTACAACTCCGCTTTGGAAGTCAAAGCAAAGGCTGTACGCAACGCAAACGAAAAGCTTCGTGCGCTCAACCAAGAATGGACACCCCTCTACAATGGCGGTCAGGTAAAGAGCAGCACCTTTAAGCTTGAAGAATACTTAACGTACAAGGAAAAGCACGGCGGCGTTCCAATGAACTTGGAAGCAGCATACGACGCTTATACCGCCGCACAAAACGACGTATCTACCGAGCAAATAAACGTAGACAACACGGAGCAAGCTTGGAAAATGGCAAAAAAAGCCGCTTACGAGCCGCAATCGGAAAACGAAAAACTCGGGGCAGTAGAAAAGGTTTTGGAGCTTTGGCGTACGTCGAGCGCATACGCATCCCAGCTTTCCCGCTATAAATCCTGCGTTTCCTATTCCTATTTGGAAAGCGCACCCACGGACGATAGCGATACGAGCAAGCTTGCACGCTCCTTCATCTACGTAAGAATTTCCGTTCTTAATAAAGACGGCACAGTCGGTACGGAAATCGCAAACGATATTTTAGCGCGCGTAAAAAACGTTGTTCCCGTATACGTAGCGGAAAACATGACCGTTCCCGATGGCTACGTTGGTACGAACTGTCAAAGAATCTCTCGTATGGACGGCATTCGCCCCACGAACCCGAACTACACGAGAAATCAAGCCATTAAGCAGGGTATTCTCTTTGCTGGCTTCTTCTTCGTTGTAACTTGCGTTGTGATCATTATCATTGATAAATCGGATAAGCGTTTGCGTGATCAAGAAGTGATTACGAGAATGTTCAACGTTCCCGTGCTTGGTATCGTACCCACGATTGACGAACTTGTAGCCGAATCCAACGCCAAGAAAAAAGGCGCGAATAAAACGAAACCGGAGGTGAAATAATTATGGGATTTTTCTCCAAAATTTTCCGTAAACGCCGCGATAGAAAACAGGCGCATAGAACACATCACTCAAGCAGAGCCGAGTATTTGTTAGATGAAAACACCCCCTTCGACGTCACCGAAGCTTTCCGTAATTTGAAAGCAGCTATCTCCGTTTCCGTACCCAAAAAAGAGGGCGGCGTAGCGATTATGACGACGTCCGCGTACCCTGAGGACGGTAAAACGACGGTCACGGCAAACCTTGCCTTGATGTTCGCTCTTTCGAACGCTAAGGTTATTTTGGTGGACGCGGATATCCGTAAGGGCCGTGTCGCAAAATACTTTAAGCGTAAATCCGCTCCCGGTCTTTCCGACTATCTTTCCGGTCAAAACAGCTTGGAAGAAGTCGTGCATCATTCCCACGTAAACGAAAACTTGTCGTACATCACCTGCGGTACGCATTCCCCGAAGCCCTACGAGCTTTTGGAAAGCGAAGAAATGAAAAATCTTTTGGATGAACTCCGCAAAGAATACGATTATATCATTATCGACACGCCTCCCGTGCTCCTTCTTTCCGACGCATTGGCACTTGCGCCGATCACGGACGGTACGGCGCTCGTTTGTCGCCATCAGGTATCCTATATCAGCGATATTTCCCGCGCGCTCAACACCTTGAAATTCGCAAAAGCCAACGTTCTCGGTGTTATCGTCAACGACTACAAAGCGCCGAAGACGGGTAAATATGGTTATGGATACGGTAGCTATAAGAAATACTACTATTACTCCTATTCCTACGGTTCGACCAATCCCAACGATACGGACGAAGAAGCAGGCACACAGGAAAAACAGGGCGAATAACACGCAAAAACGGCAAGGAAGGGCGGAAAATACCGCCCTTCTTCTCATATTCAGCCCTCACTTTTTGCGCGCCGTCGTTTGAAAAACGTAAAAAACGGGTATTCAATTAATATGGAAACTATTACGAAAAAAGAAACAACAAATATTTATCCCGTTATCCCTTTGCGAGGAAAAGTCGCATTCCCAAACACCAACCTCTCGTTTGAGGTCGGTCGGGATATGACCTTGAAAGCCATCGAGTACGCCTCCACCGCAAGCGAGCGTACCTTCTTCATCCTTACGCAAAAGGACACGGAAAAGGAAAGCGTGACCGCCGACGACTTATATTCCGTCGGTTGCGTAGCCAAAATCAAACAAATCGCACAGCTTACAGGCGGGGCAGTCCGCGTGCTGTGTGAGGTCCTTTATCGTGCAAAGGCACGGGTACTCCGCTTTGAGGAAGGATATTTTTCAGCTGTTTGCGACCCCATCCACACCGTTCACGGCAACGAAGTGATGGAAGAGGCGTATTTCCGCACAGCGAAAGCACTCGTAAAGGACGTTGCGTCCGTTGACGGCAAAATCGCCAAGGACGTCTTAACAAGATTAGATCGCTGTCAAGTAGCAGAAGAATACGTCAACGTTGCAATGAGCGCAATGCGAGTCCGCTTGGAAATCAAGCAATCGATTTTGGAAGAAACGAAACTCATCGAACAGTTAAAACAGTTTGAGCGCTGCTTAAACGACGAGCTTGAAATCTCGAAAATTGAGAAAAAAATTGCGCAGTCCGTCCGCCAAAGCATCGACAAAAACCAAAAGGAATATTTTCTTCGCGAGCAAATCAAAGCCATCCATTCCGAGCTTGGTGACGACAACAAGGAAGAGGACGAATATCGTGCGAAAATCTTGGAAAAACACCTGCCCGAAAAGCTGGAAATCAAATGCTTAAAGGAAGTGGATAGACTCTCTAAAATGCCCTCTTCCGCAGCAGAATATACGGTAATTGCAAGCTATCTCGACCAAGTCCTCGCCCTTCCTTGGACGGAAGAAACGGAAGACACGGAAAGCTTGGAAGAGTGCGCAAAAGTGCTCGATTCCGACCATTTCGGTTTGGAAAAAATTAAGGAACGCATCACCGAATACTTGGCGGTTTTAAAGCTCACAGGCTCGATGAAAGCACCGATTTTGTGCTTTGTTGGCCCTCCTGGGGTGGGTAAAACGAGTATTGCGCAGTCGATTGCTCGTGCGCTTGGTAGAAAGTTTGTACGCATGAGTCTTGGCGGCGTAAAGGATGAAGCGGAAATCCGTGGCCACCGCCGCACCTATATCGGCGCAATGCCCGGCCGCATTTTGTACGGTATGAAGAATGCGGAAACAATCAATCCCGTCTTCCTGCTCGACGAAATCGACAAAATTACGTCGGATATGCACGGTGACCCTTCGAGTGCGCTTTTGGAAGTTCTCGATCCCGAACAAAACACCACTTTCCGTGATCGGTATTTGGAATTCCCGTACGATTTGAGTAAGGTACTCTTTATCACGACGGCAAACACGCTGGAAACGATTCCCGGTCCTTTGCGCGATCGAATGGAAATCATCGAGCTTTCGGGCTATACAATGGAAGAAAAGACGGAAATCGCCCGTCGTTATCTCGTTCCCAAACAGCTCCGTGCAAACGGACTTACGGACAACAATTTAACCTTCGCAACGGACGGTATCCGCGCCGCAATCGAGGGCTATACGAGAGAGGCAGGCGTTCGTACGTTGGAACGCACGATTGGCACGATTTGTAGAAAAATTGCAGTAAAATATGCCGTGAACAAAGACATGCCCCCCGTGTTTGTGGATAAAGCGAAGGCGGAAGAATTGCTCGGTATACCGAAATTTACAAGAAATGAAGATCGTTTTGAGCAAGAGCTTGGCACGGTGACAGGGCTTGCATGGACGGCAGTCGGCGGCACGACACTCGTCGTCGAAGCAACGGCTATGAAGGGCAAGGGTGAATTAAAGTTGACTGGTCAGCTTGGCGACGTTATGAAGGAATCCGCACAAGCTGCCCTTTCCTTTATCCGTGCAAATGCGGATAAATACGGCGTGGATTTGGATGCGCTCGCAAAGACGGATTTGCACGTCCACGTCCCCGAAGGCGCAACACCCAAAGACGGCCCGAGTGCAGGCATTACGATTGCAACGGCGATTTTGTCCGTTTTGACAGGCAAAAAAGCGCGCGGCGACGTCGCTATGACAGGTGAAATCACATTGCGTGGCAAAGTACTTCCTATTGGCGGCTTGAAAGAAAAATCCCTCGCCGCAAGACGAGTAGGCATTAAAACGGTGCTTATTCCCGACGGCAACAAACGAGAAATCGACGAGCTTCCGCAGGTGATAAAGGACGAAATCCGTTTCATTCCCGTAAAGAGCATAGACGAGGTTTTTAATATTGTACTTGAAGGGGGCGCAAATTACGATTTAAGCGCAAATGAAAAACCCAAAACGCCAAGAAAGAAGCGTATGCCTAAGGCAGTGCCGCCTATTCCGCACGACAATGCAGACAACACCGTCCGTTGCTAATTTTTACAAAAGTTTTTAATTAGGAGCTACCATGTACGAGTTGAAACAAGAAAATCAAACGCCCACAATGAAGATTAAGAACGCAACCTTCATCACGTCGGCGGCAAAAAAGGAGCAGTTTATCACGCCTGATAAACCAATGATTGCCGTTTGCGGCAAATCCAACGTCGGCAAAAGCTCCTTTATCAATATGCTCGCCAACCAAAAAAAGCTCGCCAAAACGAGTAGCGAGCCGGGCAGAACCCGCCTTGTAAACTATTTTGATTTCGGGGAATTTATCCTTGCGGATTTACCTGGCTATGGTTTTGCAAGAGTATCGAAAGGCGAAAAGGAAAAATGGGCGAAAACGCTCGATAGCTTCTTTAAGGATAAGGCGCGCATCGCGCACGTGTTTATGCTCGTGGATAGCAGACACGATCCCACGGCGGACGACGTGCAAATGATTGAGTTTTTGCACTACCACACGTTGCCGTTTACGGTCACGCTGACCAAGGCGGACAAACTTTCCAAGATGAAACTGAAAGAACATTTGAAGGCAATTGCGGCGGATCTTTACCTTGCGCCTGCGAATATGCTTGCGACCAGCTCGGAAACAGGCTATGGCAAGGATGACGTTTTGAGAAAACTTAGAGAGATTGTAGACCTTGCCAATGCGCCAGTTGTGGAAATAGAAGAAGAAATAGAAGACGAAGAATAAGAAAAAAGGCTTTCCGAATGGAAAGCCTTTTTTCTTACTCCTTATGGGCATTGGGTTTTACCAAAACCGTTTTATAATCGGTATAAATGACAAACCCTGCCTTACTCTTATTCGGTTTTTTTACAAACTTTCGCTTGCAATAGTCTACGGGAATTTTATCCGAATCCCGTCCGTCAGAATAATACGCGCAAAGCTCAGCGGCATATAAAAGCACTTCATCTCGTACCTGCCCCCCGTCTACGTCAATAATTACGTGCGAAGAATGGTATTTTTGTGCGTGCAGCCATATATCGTCGGGGCTTGCCAATCGGAGCAAACGATCGTTTTGCAAGTTATTTCTCCCAACGTAAATTTTGGCACCCTTATACTCGTATTCACGGAAGGGGGTGACGATTTCTTTTTTCTTTCCGCCAACCTTTTGAGGCATAGCGCGAAGAAGTCCCAGCTCCACAAGTTCCGCCTCAATTTCCTTCAAATCTTCCATATTTTCCGCGCGCACAATGGATGAAATCACGCTGTCGGTATATTCGATTTCCGTTTCTTCTTTTTTCAAAATAGGCGTAAGCACTTCCTTTGCTCGTTTATGCTTATTATACGTCTTAAAATACCGCTGTGCGTTTTGCGACGGCGTGAGCGTGGTATCAAGTGCAATTTTTATCGTTCCACCCTGCTCATCGTACCAATTCTCCAACTCCACGCTGCTCATACCCTTTTCTAAACGGTACAAATTCGCCGTCAAAAGTTCGCCTTTTATCTTCAAATCTTCCGCTTTTTCCGCGTCCTTTAAGCGTTCGAGGGTTTCTTGCAGCTTCTTCGTTTGCTTTTTCTTTAATGCGCGCGCCGTGTTTTCCAGTTTTCTCTTTTTATCGTCAAAACCCTTTTTATTTTCCCGCGACGAGAAAAACTCGTCTTCCGCTTTGCACAAAGAGGGCATTTCCACACCCCCGTCCACGGGAAAGGCGAAAAAGTCGACCGTCGCGCCGTTTACATATTTTACACACGGACGATTCGGCTCGTTTTTACAAAAATCCCCGACAAACTCCCAAATCGGGAAAGCGGACGTAAACATTGCTCCTATTGAGCCAGCCTTTTCTTCCGCAATACGGACAATCTCTCTCGCCGTCGGCAAGGCAAGCCCAAAAACGTTCTCAAAAAGGAAGAGAGAAATTTCCTCTTTATCGGGTGTATTTTCCCTCGTAGAGAGGTAGTTTTCCAGCCGTGAACGCATACCTGCCCCGTCGAAAGGAGATAATTTATCCTGTTTTTCGGGATACAAATACTTCGCCCCAGGAAGCAATACTCGACGAGAATTATCTTCCAAAGCAGACGTTTTTAACGCCCCTAAAATAATCCCTTTTTCCGTCAAAACGACGTTTGAATATTTCCCCATAAGCTCGCAATGCAGGGTACGTTTTGCTTGTGAAAAGTCCGTCGTACAATGTAAATCGATTTCCATAATACGCTCGAAATCGTATTGACGCACCTCTAAAATTTCCGCACCGAGCAAATGTTTTCGAAGGAGCATGCAAAAATTCGGCGCAATGGGAGCCGGTTCTTTTTCAAAAAGCGACAAACAAACTCGTGCATTTGACGCATTTGTGCTTAAAATGAGTTTAACCGTCGTTTTTCCGGTGTATATAATAAGGGTAAGCTCGTCCTTATTGACCTGCGAAACGCGGTTTATTTTCCCTCCGACGAGAAAAGTATTCAATTCTTGCGCCAAGCGGCGAATGTGAAACGCGTCCTGCGGCATAATTCGACCCATCCAGAGTATATTTCTTCCTTAATTATACTCGAAAATTCTTAAAATGTAAACGAAAACGCTTTATTTTCTTTAATAATTGTGGTAAAATATAAAGCGTGCAAAAAATAAAAGAAAAATCAACACGGATTTTAGGAGAATAAAACTATGAAGTACACTACCAAAGCGGCAGAAAAAAGCACGGTAAAAATCACCATCAAATACGACGGTGAAGACTGGAAGAACGCACAACAAAAAGCGTATTTGAAGCTTCGCGGCAAATTTGCTATCAACGGTTTCCGTAAAGGCAAAGCGCCCAAGCACGTTATCGAAAGCGCATACGGCAAAGGCGTTTTCTATGATGAAGCATTGAACGATATGTTCGCACAAAGCTACGGCGAAATCCTTGCAAAGGAAGAAAAGAAATTCGTTGTTGTCGGCGATCCCAGCGTTACGGTTGAAAAGCTTGAAGACGACGGCGTGACCCTCGTTGCAATCGTTCCCGTAAAGCCCGAGGTAAAAATTTCCAGCTACAAGGGTATGAAAATCCAACAGTATGCGTATACTGTTAAGGACGAAGAAGTTGCTGCGGAACTCGCAAGAGTACAAGACAGAAACGCTCGCAAGGTAGAAGTGACCGACAGAGCAGCTCAAAACGGCGACATCGTAAATATCGACTTTGTTGGTACGGTTGACGGCGTGAAATTCGACGGCGGCGAAGCAGAAGGTTTCGACCTTACGCTCGGTAGCGGTCAATTCATCCCTGGCTTTGAAGATCAAGTCGTTGGTATGAACATCGGCGAAACGAAAGACGTAAACGTCACCTTCCCTGAAAACTACCAAGCGGAAAACTTGAAGGGTAAAGCAGCTGTATTCGCTGTAAAACTCAACGCAATCCAAGGCAAAGAACTTCCCGAGCTCACCGATGAATTCATCAAGGACGCAACGGGCAGCGAAACGGTAGAAGAATACAAAGCAAAAGCAAAAGAAAGATTGCAAGCGCAAGCTGACCGCAGAGCAAACGATCAAACGGAAAACAGCATTCTCGACGCAATCGCAGCAAATGCGGAAGTAGAAATTCCCCAAGCGATGATCGAAAGAGAAATCGACGGTCTTGTTCAAAAATTCGAATATCAGCTTATGTACCAAGGCTTGAAGCTTCAAGATTATCTTGATTTCTTGAAGGTGACGGTAGCTGATTTCAGAAAGAACTACGAAGAACAAGCGAAGAAGAACGTTTTGAATCAGCTCATCATTTCCCAGCTTATCAAAGACGAAAAGTTGGAAGCGACGGAAGAAGAAGTAGACGCGAAGGTTGCGGAACAAGCAGCTTCCGTAAACAAGACGGCGGAAGAATACAAGAAGAACATGGATCCCCGTCAGTTCGACTATATCCGCAGCGATATCGTAATCACCAAACTCTTCAACTTCTTGAAAGAAAACAACGAAATGTACGTAGAAGCGTAAATTTCCGTTTCAAAACAAAACTTACGGGGCGATCCTTTTAGGGTCGCCCTAATCAATCAAACCCACTTTTGGTAAAATAATAAATTTTATTTGTGTACCAAAAAAGGGACGTTAAACGTTTTATACTATCATTAAAGTAAAAAACAAAACGAGGTAAAAAAATATGGAAAAGAACGTATTAGTTCCCTACGTAGTAGAACGCACGTCTTCGGGCGAACGCACTTATGATTTGTACTCCCGTCTTTTGGACGATAGAATCATCTTCCTTTCGGGCGAAATCAACGACGCTGTGGCAAACACCGTTGTCGCACAGCTCATCTACTTGGAAGGTAAGGACTCTACAAAAGATATCAGCTTGTACATCAATTCCCCTGGCGGCAGCGTATCGGCAGGCATGGCGATTTACGACACGATGAACTATATCAAGTGCGACGTTTCGACGATTTGCATCGGCTTAGCGGCATCGATGGGCGCATTCCTTCTTTCGAGCGGCACGAAGGGCAAGCGTTTTGCACTTCCCAATTCGGAAATTATGATTCATCAGCCTCTTGGCGGTGCGCAAGGGCAAGCGAGCGATATTAAAATCCAAGCGGAACACATTCTCCGCACGAAAGCGAAGCTGAACCGTATTCTTTCCGAAAACACGGGCAAGGATATCGAAACGATTGAGCACGATACCGACCGCGATAATTATATGTCCGCAGAAGAAGCGCAAAACTACGGCTTAATCGATAAGGTTTTTGTAAAGAGATAATCCCTTTTGCATAAAACGATGGGGGCAGGTATGCGTTGAAATTCATTTTCACACTTTTTCCCTGCTCTCGCGTATTGTAATTTATAAGAAATTTTGGAGTAAAATATACATGGCAAACAAACATCAAAGCTGTTCGTTCTGCGGCAAACCCAAGGAAGAAACTCGCCGTTTGATTACTGGCCCCGACGGAGCTTGTATTTGCGACGAGTGCGTGGAAATTTGCAAGTCTATGGTGGACGAATGGGAAAAAGAAAAAGCTCCCCAAGAGCAAGTTCCCTTGAAAAAGCCTGCGGAAATTAAAGCGGAATTGGATAAATATATTGTCGGTCAAGACAAAGCGAAACGTGTTTTGTCCGTTGCGGTTTATAACCATTATAAACGCATCAATGCTACGGTCGATAAGAAAAAGAACGACGATGAAGTCGAGATTGAAAAGAGCAACGTGCTTCTTCTTGGTCCTACGGGGAGCGGCAAGACCTTGCTTGCAAGAACGCTCGCAAAAATCCTCAACGTGCCTTTCGCAACGTCGGATGCGACCACGCTCACGGAAGCAGGCTACGTCGGTGAAGACGTCGAAAATATCCTTTTGAAACTCATTCAAAACGCCGATTACGATATCGAGCGTGCGCAACGCGGTATCATTTATATCGACGAAATCGACAAGATTGCGAGAAAGAGCGAAAACGTATCCATCACGCGCGACGTTTCGGGCGAAGGGGTGCAACAAGCCCTTTTGAAAATTATTGAAAGTACGACGGCGAGTGTGCCGCCCCAAGGTGGTAGAAAACACCCCAGCCAAGAATGCCTTCGCATCGACACGACGAATATTTTGTTCATTTGCGGCGGCGCATTCGTGGGCTTGGATAGAATCGTTTCTTCGAGAAAGGACGATACGACGCTTGGTTTCGGCGGTAAATTAAAGCTCGGTGAACACGAAGCGGACTACACCGTTTTAGACGACGTAAAACCGCAAGACTTGACGAAATTCGGTTTGATTCCTGAATTTGTCGGCCGTATTCCCATTGTCGTTAGTTTGGAACAACTCGACGAAACGGCGCTTGTCAAGATTATGACCGAACCGAAGAACGCAATCATTAAGCAATACCAAAAACTCGTTGGCTTCGACGGTGTAAAACTCACGGTTGAAGACGACGCTGTGCGTGAAATTGCGCAAACGGCGATCCGCTTAAAGACGGGTGCGCGCGGTTTGAGAACGATTATCGAAAACGTTATGACGGAAGTGATGTACAAAATCCCGTCCGAAGAAAACGTAGAAGAAGTAATTGTCACGAAAGAATGCTTAACGGACGGCGCAACGCCCAAGCTTGTCTATAAAAAATCGGCTTAATTCTTAAAAAATATTGAATCCCAGACACGCTTTGCGCGTGAGGGGATTTCATTTCTTCTCGTATC
>JAZORL010000101.1:0-4194 GCA_045656625.1 Candidatus Scatosoma sp.
TATCTCAACGGCGAGCTGCCCGATTCCGACGAGGTTGCGGAAATGTACGAGTTTGGGCGCAAGCTTTTGGAAGAGAAGGGCTTTCAGCGCTACGAAATCTCGAATTTTGCAATCCCCGGCTATGAAAGCAAGCATAATTGGAATTATTGGAAGAGAGGGGAGTATATCGGCGTCGGCGTTTCGGCGAGCTCCTTTATCGCTGGAAGACGTTTTACGAACACCTTTGATTTGGACGAGTATATGAAATGCCTGATTTCCGGCTTTTTCCCTGCGGTTAGCAGTGAAGAGGTGGATGCAAACGATGCGAAATTTGAGTTCATTATGCTCGCGTTGCGCACCTCAAAAGGGGTTTCGATGAAGGAATATCAAGAAAAATTCGGCACTTCGATTGGGGAAGATTATCCAAATGCGATTAAACAAACGGTGAAATATTTGGATTTAGACGGGGATTATCTTCGCATTAAGGACGAATATTTATACGTGCAAAATTCCATTCTTGGGTATTTTATGGAGGAAGTGAGATGAGAATCCTCATTATTCGGCACGGCGATCCCGATTACGAGCACGATACCTTGACGGAAAAAGGACACCGTGAAGCGGCGTTGCTTGCCAAGCGTTATAAAGACGAAAAAATCGATTATTTCTATTCCTCGCCCTTGGGTAGAGCCAAGCACACCTGCGATTACGTAGCCAAAGCGCACGGCAGGGAAAAGGACGTCGTGATTTGCGATTGGCTGCAAGAATTTGGCACGCCGCACACCCTTCCTACGGGCGAATTTAAGCACATTCTTTGGGATTTACTCCCCGAGTTTTGGACGGAGTACCCCAAAATGTACGATAAAGACCAGTGGCTCGATCACGATTTTTATCACTCGTCCGAAATGGGCGCACGTTATAAAAACGTGACGGATTCCTTGGACGCCCTCTTGGAAAAACACGGCTATAAAAGGGAAGGGAACGTCTATAAAGTTGTCAAACCGAACACCGATACGATTGCGTTTTTCTGTCACTTTGGCTTGGAAATGGTGCTTTTATCCCACCTTTGCAACGTTTCGCCCGTGGTGCTTACCCACCATTTTTGCGCCCTGCCTACGTCGGTCACGACCCTTTATACGGAAGAACGCAGGGAAGGGGTTTCCCTATTCCGTTGCTGTGGGTTTGGCGATACGGGGCATTTGTATGCGGGGGGCGAAATTCCTTCCACGGCGGCAAGATTTTGCGAAGTGTACGATTCGGATGAAAGACACGATTAAAGGGTTTAGAATATGAGCGAGAAAAAACACGTAAAAGTGGCGGCGGCGCTGCTGTTTGAAAAGGGAAAAATTTTTGCGACGAAGAGAGGGGACTCCCCCTATCCGTACGTTGCGCATAAATATGAATTCCCGGGCGGTAAAATCGAAGAGGGTGAGCGTGGCGAGGACGCAGTCAAGCGTGAACTCCAAGAAGAATTGAATATGGACGTTTCGGTGGGTGGACTGTATGCGTGCCACACCTTCGAATATCCCGATTTTATCATCACCCTTTCGGTGTATGAATGCGAAATGCGTTCGGATTTTGTCTTAAACGAGCACGAAAGCTATGCTTGGATTTCCCCGAAGGACTTGAAGGAAGAGGAATGGGCGCCTGCCGATGCGGACATTTTGGGCAGCTTGAAAAGAGTATTTGGAGCGTAATATGAGAAAGAACAATATCATTTTGATTGGTATGCCCGGTTGCGGAAAGACGACGATCGGCACGGAAATTTCCGAAGCGATCGGCTATGGCTATATCGATAGCGATAGCGTTATCGTTGCGCGCGAAGGCAAGCGTTTAAGCGAGATTATTGCGGAAGTGGGCAGGGAAGCCTTCTTGGATATTGAAGCGAAGGTCAATTCCGAGCTTTGCGCCGATCGTTGCGTGATTGCGACGGGCGGTAGTGTAATTTACCGTGACTACGCAATGCAAAAATTGAAGGAAATGGGTACGATTGTGTACTTAAAGCTTCCTTTTGAAGTGATTGAAAAACGCTTGGGGGATTTGGTAAAGCGTGGGGTTGCGCTGAAAGAAGGTTTTACGCTGAAAGACCTGTTCGATGAACGTACGCCGTTATACGAAAAGTATGCGGACGTGACCGTCGAGCTTTGCGGTGACACGATCCCTCAATCGGTAAAAACCGTAATAAAGGCGCTTGGAAAATGAGAGCGCAGGAAGCAAAAATCGCCGTTTACGGCGCAGGTGCGATGGGTACGATTTTGGGCGCGCTGCTCACGAAGGGTGGCTTGCAAAACGTGGAGCTTATCACTCGCAATAAAGCGCATGTTGAGGGAATGAGAAAGGACGGGGCGACCATTGTTTGCGAAGGGGATAATAGGGAAATTAACGTGAAAGTGAACGCCTTGTACCCCGATGAAATGGGTGAAAATTACGACGTAATTTTTCTAATGACCAAGCAACGCCAAAACGGGGAAATCGTTTCCATGCTCCAAGAAAAATTGAGTGAAAACGGGGTGATTTGCACCACGCAAAACGGTTTGCCCGAGCCTTCCGTTTCACAAATTGTTGGAAAGGAACGCACCTATGGTGCGGCGACCTCGTACGGCGCAACCTTTATCGGCGGGGGCAGGGTCGCGTTGACTTCCAAAATCGAGGGGATGAGTATGGAAGTGGGCGGCTATGAAAACGACGGGAAAGCCTTACCACTTCTGCAAGAAATTTTGTCCTATGTGCAAAACGCAACGGGGAATACGGAGTTCGTCAAGACGACGGATAATTTGCTCGGCGCAAGGTGGTCGAAGCTTGCAATCAATGCGGCGTTTTCGGGTTTATCCGTTGTGACGGGCATGACCTTTGGCGAAGTGGCAAAGAAGAAAAAGACGAGAAAGCTTGCGCTTGGAGTGCTTCGTGAGTGTATGGACGTGGCGAAAGCGAGCGGAGTAAGCCTTGCAAAAATGCAAGGGCACGATATGGAAAAGCTGCTCGGCGGAAAAACGCCGTTTAAGCGGTTCGTTGCGTACATGGTGCTGCCGATTGCGATGAAAAAGCATAAAAAACTCGTATCTGGTATGCTCAAAGACGTGCAGGGCGGCCGAAAGTGCGAAATCGATTATATCGACGGGCTTGTGGTGCAGGAAGGGAAGCGCGTGGGGGTAGCAACGCCCCTTTGCGAAAAGATTGTCGAGATTGTGCACGGTATAGAAAACGGTTTGTACGAAATCGATTATAAGAATACGGATTTTTTCGTGCTGTAAGGGAAAGCGTTTGACATTCCCTTTCGTGCGTGATAAAATAAACAGGAAAATAAAGAAAAGAAGGTATAGATTATGGATTTGAACAAGCTTGCGGAAGCGCTCATTCCCGATGAGAACGTAAAACCGCTTGATTACTACGAAAGCAAGTACCCTGCAAGAAACCTGCCCGAAGGCGCGCAGGTCACCCGTCTTGCACCCAGCCCCACGGGCTTTATGCACTTGGGGAATTTGTACGTTGCGCTTGCAAACGAGCGTATCGCACACCAAAGCGGCGGCGTATTGTATTTGCGTATCGAGGATACGGACGAAAAACGTAAAGTGGAAGGTGCGGTCGACGTTATTCACCGTTCCTTGAAATATTTCGGCGTCAACTTCGACGAGGGTGCAGACCTTTGCGGTGAGTACGGCCCCTACTATCAACGCCAACGTGCGGAAATCTATCATGCGTATGCAAAAGACTTGATTAAGCGTGGACTTGCATACCCTTGCTTCTGCACGGAAGAGGATTTGGAAAAAACTCGTGAATACCAAACGGAAAATAAGCTTTTGCCTGGGTATTACGGCGAGTTTGCAAAATGCCGCAACTTGACGGAAGAAGAAATTTACGCAAACTTGGCGGCAGGTAAGCCCTACGTTATCCGCTTGAAATCGCAAGGGGACGTGGAAGTAAAGCACACCTTCCGCGACCAAGTGAAAGGGGATATCACAGTCACGGAAAACAACCAAGACGTCGTTATCTTGAAATCGGACGGGATTCCCACCTATCACTTTGCTCACGCAATTGACGATCATTTCATGCGCACGACGCTCGTAATCCGTGGCGAAGAATGGCTTTCTTCCTTGCCTATTCATATTGAATTGTTTAAAGTATTGGGCTTTAAATTGCCTAAATATGGACATAATTGTTCCATTCAAAAAATCGACGGTGAAACGCGTAGAAAACTTTCCAAGAGAAAAGATCCCGAAG
>JAZORL010000102.1:0-5059 GCA_045656625.1 Candidatus Scatosoma sp.
GGCTACGATCCGACTTGATATTGCGACGGGTGACTTTGTTTTTGAGGGAAGAATTCCTTATGAAACAACGCTTGCAATCGTAAAAAAGATGGAAGAAATGGGCTTGCATATCCAAATTTACGATAGTTGGGAATATTATGCTAACATGGACGACGAGGGCTTAAAATCCTACGAACGTGGGGTTGGGAAAAAAGGAAATTTGGTGCTGGATATACCCATTTCTCAATTTGCGGAAGAGAGAAATTTTCGTTCCTATAAGGTTTTAGCGATGGTTAAACCTGAGGACGGTGAAAAAATCGCACAAATCCTTGCGGCGGAACGTTTTGCAGGTTGTACGACAACGCGTAGTTCAAGAACGCTCGTGGAAGTGGTAAACGAGCAATATTCTAAGGGAACAGCCGTCAAATTTATCGCCAAGCATTATGGGATACCGCTTGATAAAATCATAGCGGTAGGTGATCAGCAAAACGATATATCGATGGTCGAAACGGCAGGGCTTGGAATTGCTGTTCAAAATGCGGATGAACGATTAAAAGCGGTCGCAAATTACGTGACGGAAGCAACCTTTAACGAAAATGCGATTGCGGAAATTATCTATAAATTTGGTTTTAGAGAATAAGAATACGAAGGAATAAGAATGGTAGAGATTTTAGCGCCTGCGGGCAATATAGAATGTGCGGAAGCGGCAATGAATAATGGTGCGGATGCCATATATTTAGGGCTTAACGCCTTTTCCGCCCGTCAAAGTGCGGCTAATTTTGATGCGGACGCTTTTCGTGCTCTTTTGCAAAAGGCGCATTTTTGCGGTGTGAAAGTCTACGTTGCAATGAATACGATTGTCAAAGACGAAGAATTCGAAGCTTTTATCGAAATGTTGCTTTTTGCGTGGAATGAAGGTGCTGACGCAATTATTATGCAGGACGCTCTGCTTGGAAAGCGGATTCATCAAAAATATCCCGAAATTGTATTGCATTTGAGTACGCAAGCAGGGGTTTGTAATATCCACGGCGCAAAATTTGCCAAGAATTGCGGTTTTTCCCGAGTGATTCTTGCCCGTGAAACGCCGTTGGAGGAAATTTCTCAAATTGCGCAATACGTCGAAACGGAAGTCTTTATCCAAGGCGCGCTTTGTACGGCGTTTTCCGGACAATGCTATTTTTCGTCGTTTGCAGGCGGAAACAGTGGCAATCGTGGTCGTTGCAAACAACCCTGCCGCAAGCTTTATAGCTATAATAGAAACGAAAATACGGAAAAAAATTACGCATTATCCTTGTCTGATTTATGCGTAGGCGAATCGATTGAAAAATTAATAGAAGCTGGCGTAGTTTCCTTCAAAATCGAAGGCAGAATGCGTCGCGCGGAATACGTAGCGGCAGCCGTTCGTTATTATCGAAGCCTTTTAAGCAACGCACCGGCCGAACAAGCGTTATCCGACTTAAAACGGGCATATAACCGTGGGAATTACACGAAAGGACTTGCATTTGGGCAAGATAAACGCTTGCTTTCTACGGCAATTCAAGGGCATTTGGGCGAAAAAATCGGCGTTGTGAAAGTTGTGAACGGAAAATTCTTGGTAGAAAGTGCGTTTAAGCCGAATCAAGGGGACGCATTTAAGATTTTACGTGACGGAAAAGAGCTTGGCGGTGCGACCTTTTGCAAAATGGAAGGCAAAGCTTTTTCCTTGTTTTCCAAGCTCCGCTTAAAAAACGGCGACGGTGTTTTCATTACGACGGACACTCGTATGAACGAACGAGTTTTAAGCGAGAGAAAGAAGGGTAGTGTTCACGTTGAACTCCTTTTTAAGGAAGGGGAAAGTCCGATTGCTAAAACGCCTGACGTTTGCGTGGTAGGCCGCTCGATTTTACAAACCGCACAAAATCGTCCGTTGACGGAACAGGAATTAAAGGACTGTTTCTTAAAATCTGACGGTTTGCCTATTGAGATTGAATTTGATAAGATAGAAATTATCGGAAATATTTTTATTCCAAAATCCGAGTTAAACGCTTTCCGTCGAGAGTTTTATGAAACACTTTGCACATTTGTTGCAAAGGAAAATCGAAAAAACTACGAATACGAGCCTTTTGAAAATCCGATGTTTACGGGTAAAAATGATAAAATTGCCGTAATTTCTAATACGTTTGAGGACATAGAAACAGACGTAGCGATTTATAAAGCGACGGATCTTCGCGCAGCCTTGCCCGATGCTTTCAAAAACGGTGTGTTTGAAAAATATATTTATTTTCCGCCGTTCGCAACGAATGCGGATATTGTCGCAATAGAAAATTTACTTGCACAAACAAAATTTGACGGCGTATATGCGGAAAATTATGGTGGAATAGAGTTTGCATCTTCGCACAAGCTAAAAGTCTTTGCCGGGACGGGCTTAAATCTTATCAATCGACAAACGATTGAAGAGCTTTTGGCTATTCCAAGCGTTGCCTATTACGCAATTTCCAAGGAAGCAACTTATAGCGAAGGTTTGTCTTTGATAAGCGATAAGGCGTTCCTCCTTTCGTCAGGGAATATCAAATTAATGGATTTGTGCTATTGTCCGTTTGGGAAGAGCTGTAAGACTTGTGATAAACGAGACGTTTATATGCTAACAGACGAGAATAATCGTGAATTTCCTGTCAAAAGAAACCTTTCAGCGGATGGGAACTGTCGATTTGAGGTATATAATTGCGCTGATTTAATCGGGGTCGGCGTGCAAAATGCAGGCGCGCTGATGGATTTGACGGTGACGAAAGAAAAAGTCGTTGCGACAAAAGCTGTTAAAAACGAAGAACAACAAAAGAAAGTGTATCATAATTACACGTCGGGGCATTTTAAGCGAGGCGTATTGTAAAAAAGTATGAATGCGAAAGCTATTGAAAAATCCGAATTGAATAAAATTCTTTCGTTAACTGCAAACTATGCAGTATTGGAAGGGAGTAAAATGCGTTTGTTAGAAACGAAACCTTCCAGCGAGCTTAACGAAGTGAAAAAAAGGTTAAAGCTGACGGAAGAAAGCATAAAACTGCTTTTTATGCATGGGATTTCTAAGATTGAATATTTCCCAAGCTTTTCCGACGAAATCGAGCGTGCGCAAAAGGGCTCGGCTTTGTCTTGTGGAGAACTTTTGAAGATAGAAAACCTGCTTCGCAGCGTTCGTATTGCCTATACGAGTATTCAAGGGGTCACGGATGAAGAAATTTCCCTAATGAAAGAATTGTCCAATCGTTTATATTTTGATCAAACGTTGGAAGAGGACATTCGCACCAAGATTTTAAGCGACACGGAAGTAAGCGATTATGCAAGCGATAAGCTTTACTCTGTGCGCCGTGAAATTCGGCTTTTGAACGAGAAAATTCGTGTGCGTTTGCAAGAATATTTGGTTGGGAGCGAGGGCAAGTATTTACAAGACGGCATTATTACCATGCGTGATAATCGCTACGTACTGCCCGTTCGTGCGGAATATAAACGGAATATTAAAGGTTTTATTCACGACCGTTCTTCCAGTGGCGCAACCTTTTTCATCGAGCCGGAAGAAGTTTTGGAAATGAATAATGAACTTCGTTCTCTTGCCATCGACGAACGAGAGGAAGTCGAACGGATTTTGGGGGAATTGTCCCGCCGCGCAGGCTTTATGGGCGCAGAACTTTTCACGGATATTGAAATCTTGGAAGAAATCGACGTTGCTTATGCGCGCGCTGAATACGGTTATAAGCTTTCCTGCGTTATGCCGCAAATGAATAGCGACGGCGTAATTTCGATTGAGCAGGGCAGGCACCCCTTAATTGATCGAAAAAAAGTGGTTCCCGTAAGCGTGGCGCTTGGTAAAGATTATCACTTTTTGTTGATCAGCGGCCCGAATACGGGCGGTAAAACGGTCACTTTGAAGATGGTGGGGCTGTTTTGTTTAATGGCGGCTTGTGGGTTATTTATTCCTGCAAAACGCGCTGTTATTTCCACGTTTGACGAGATTTATTACGACGTTGGCGACGCGCAAAGCATTGAAGAAAGTCTTTCTACGTTCTCTTCCCATATCACGAATATTATCGATATTGTCAATAAAGCCAATGCACGCAGTTTGGTCTTAATTGACGAGCTCGGCGGGGGAACGGACCCCGAAGAAGGGCAAGCGCTCGCCAAAGCGATTGTATCTCATCTTTTAGAAAGCGGTGCATTTGGTGTTGTCACTACCCATTATACGACCTTAAAAGAGTTTGCCTTCGAAGCAAAAGGCATTGAAAACGCTTGTATGGAATTTGATTCCAATACCTTGCAGCCCTTGTATGCAATGCATATCGGTTTGCCTGGTTCAAGTAATGCGCTTGCAATTTCGCAAAGATTGGGCTTGCCCGAAAAAATCTTACGTGAAGCTCGTGCAAACCTTTCCGAAGGAGCGCAAAAGTTCGAGCATATAGTAAGAAGTGCGGAAGAAAGCCGCATTCAAGCAGAAGAAGTCTTGCATGAAACCAACAAATTGAAAGCGGAATGGCAAGCTCGCTTGCAAGAAGTGGAAGCGGAGCGCGAGCGTCTTAAAAAAGAAAAAGAGAAGCTTTACGTTTCCGCAAAAGCGGAATCTCGTCGTATTATCAACGATAAGACGTCCGATGCGGAAGAATTGCTGCATGAAATAGAGGAAATTTTCGCCAAAGAGTCGCTTACACAAGCGGACTTGATTAAGGCTCGCACCTTGAAAAATCGCTTGCAAGACAAAGCTTATGAAAGCGAAAATGAAGAGGATTTTACGCCGAAATACGAGCCGATTAATCCAAACGAATTACAAGTCGGGACAAAGGTTTTTGTAAAAAATATTGCGCAAGAAGGGCTTGTGCAAAGCATTCGTTTGCAAAAGGGCGAAGCGGAGATTCAATGCGGTAATATGCGAATCCGTAGTAAGTTGTCCGAATTATATGTACCTCAATCACGTTTGAGCGTAGCGAAAACTTCCAGTAAAAAATGGAAAAAGGCGGGAGCAAATGAGAACGTACAGGTGACGAAAAGGCTACAAAGCAAGCCTGCTCCGACGTTAGAAATCAACGTTATTGGTTTAACGGTACACGAAGCGTTGCCT
>JAZORL010000103.1:0-8312 GCA_045656625.1 Candidatus Scatosoma sp.
GTAATAGCCGTGAACACGGACAAACAAGCAAGAATTTTTGATTATGCCGATTACGGTATAATCGCGGAGGTTGAATATGTTAAATTATAAACTTAAAATTGGATTGTTGCCTATTCGTAGATATATCAAAGAACCGCCAAAGCGTATCGGTATCTTTCAATCAGATTACGCTTTTGATAATAAAAATGCGTGTTTGAAGTATATTCGCGAAAATTATCAAGATGGCGAAACTGAATTTGTCGATATTGAATGGTTAAACGACGAAGGGCTTTTGTATCTTGACAGTGATTGCAATAAAGTTGCAGAATATTTCAAGCAAGAAAAAATTGACGCGCTGTTTATTATCAATTGCAATTTCGGACAAGAAAATTGTGCAGGGCTTGTAGCAAAGCAACTTCGCGTGCCTACGCTTTTGTGGGGACCGAGAGATAGAAACTTCTCGAATAATATCCGTTATACGGATACGCAATGCGGTTTGTTTGCAATGAGCAAGCAATTAAAACGCAACAATGTAAAGTTCTCGTATATCGAAAACTGCGATATCGACGCGCCTCAATTCGATAAAGGCTTAAAGCAATTCTTTGGCGTGGCTTGTATGGTAAAGAATTTCAAGGATATGAGGATTTTACAAGTCGGTACGCGTGTAAAGCCGTTCAAGTCGATTATGTATAACGAGCTTGAGCTTGCGGAAAAGTTCGGGATTGACATCGTTGCATTCAATCTTGCGGAAGCGTTAAACGATTTGAAAGAGATTTACGAAACCAAGCAAGAACAGCTTGAAAAGGATTTGGCAGAATTAAAAGCTACCTTTGATTGCGGTAAACTTGACGACGAATATTTAAAGAAAATGCTTTGCATTGTACATTACTACGAAAATCTTGCAAAAGCAAACGATTGTAATATTATCAGTAGCGAGTGTTGGACTGGTATTACGCTCGGTTGGGGAGCAAATCCTTGCCTTGCAATGTGTTTGCTTGCAGATAAAGACGTATATGTTACATGTGAGTGGGATATTCACATGACGATTACTAATGTGCTTTTGCTTTCCGCAACGCGTGGCAAAGAAAAGCCTATTCAAGGCGAATTTACTTGTCGTCATCCCGAAAATGACAACGCCGAACTTTTGTGGCATTGTGGTCCGTTCCCCTTAAAATATAAAGCAAAAGGCGAAAAACCTTGGCTTTACAACACGAAACCGAGTTTTAGATTGGAGGACGGCGAATATACAATTGCGCGTTTCCAAGCGGAAAACGGAAAGTATTATTTATTTGCAGAAAAGTTTAATACTTGTGAAGGTCCGAAAACGTTTGGTACGTATATGTGGGCCGAATTCAAAGATTTGCCTAAACTTGAGAAGAAACTTGTTGAAGGGCCGTATATTCATCATATGAGCGAAGTTCCTGGTGATTATACTGAATATTTAAAAGAATTTGCAAAATATATCGACGAAGTACAGTTCGATAATGCAGAAATGTAAGGAGTAAAGCAATGTTAGTTGAATTAAAAAAGATTTTAAATATGGCAGAAGAAGGCGGATATTGTATTCCCGCATTCAACGTGTATAACTTGGAAACGGCGAAAGGTGTTATCAATGCGGCCGAGAAATTGCGTTCGCCTGTTATTTTACAGTTTTATAGCCGTTTAGTAACAAGTAAGGTGGCTGAAGACGTTGCGCCTATCGTGCTTGATATGGCGAACAAAGCAACGGTTCCCGTATGTTTCCATCTGGACCACGGCGCAGGTGAATGCGAAGTGGTGCGCTCTTTGAGAATGGGTATGACGGGCATTATGATTGATGTATCCACAGAAGAATTGGAAGGAAACATTGAAAAAACGAAAAATATCGTTAAACTTTGTAATTACGTGGGTGTTGGTGTGGAAGGCGAGCTTGGACACGTCGGCAAAGCTGCGGATGGGGACGAAGGTGTGATTACGGAATATACTCGCCCAGATGAAGCAAAAAAATATGTGGAAGAAACTGGTGTATGTGCTCTTGCGATTATGGTAGGGACAGCGCACGGTAAATATAAGAAAGCGCCTGTTTTGGATATTGAACGAATCAAAGAAATTAAGAAAGCCACGAATGCTGCACTTGTCTTGCACGGTGGAAGCGGTGTCCCTGATGAACAAATTCAAGCGGCAATTAGAGCAGGTATCCGTAAGATGAATTTTAGTACGGATTTGTGTTATTCGTTCCTTGACGCTTGTCGTGAAAGAGATAAGAGTATTGTCGGGATTGACTTGTTTATGACTGAGCCTATTCAACGCGTGCAAGATTTTGCGGAAATGAAAATTCAAGTTCTTGGAGCTAATAATAGAGTATGAAAAAAGTAGTAGGGCTTGGCGCTTGCGTTTTAGATACGCTTATCAATTGTGATAAATATCCGACGGAAGATACCAAACAAAAAGCGGAAAGTATTTTTCTTTCGGGGGGTGGACCTGTTGGCAATGCTCTTGTAGTGATGAGTAAGCTTGGCGTTAAAGCAGAGGTGATTGGTGCGTTTGCGGATGATAATGCCGGTATGTATCTTTTAGAGGATTTTCAAAGATATAAGGTTGGTATTCAGCATACTATTCGTATTCCAAATACTTCTTCCTTTACATCGTATATTGTTCTTGCGGAAAATACACAAACGAGAACGTGTGTATTTGATAGAGGCACGGTGCCAGATAATCCTGATAACGTATGCCTTTATGCGCTAGACGGGGCGACTGTATTGCATTTGGATGGAAACTATCTGGAATCTGCTATTGCGGCTGCAAAATATGCGAAAGAAAAAGGCGTCAAGGTAAGCCTTGATGCTGGTGGATTATATCAAGGCATTGAAAGATTATTACCGTATGTGGATATTTTAATTCCATCGGCTGAATTTGCAAAAGGAATAACAGGTAAGGATACTGTTCCCGAGGCAATGGTTATTCTTGCAGAAAAATATCATCCTGAAATCCTTGTGGTGACGGATGGGAGTAATGGTGGTTATTATTGGTCTAATGATACAGCGGTTCATTATGACAGCGTAAAAGTGAATGCAGTGGATACTAACGGGGCAGGCGACACTTTTCACGGTGCCTTTGTGGTTGCCTATTGCAATGACAAGACAATAGAAGAATGTTGTAATTTTGCAAGTGCTGTGGCGGCGTATAAATGTATGCATAAAGGCGCAAGAACCTATCCGCTGTCGATGAAACAAATTATGGATTTTATTTCGAGTGACAATAGATAAAACAAATGATAAAAAATCATTGACATTATAATGTAAGACTTACTATAAAAGCTACTATACGCCTCAGCTAATTTTGGCTGAGGCGTATAGTCTATAAAAGTGATATTTATAAGGTCGAGACAGGTATTCTTGCACGTTTCAATTTTTTTGAGGGAAAAACACCCGTTCTTTTTTTATATAATAACGAAAAATATTTCAGGTCGTTAAACCCCGATTGAAACGCGATATCTTCAATGGAATTATAACCCGTTTTTAAAAGTCCGATAGCATAATCCATTCTTAAACTGTTCAAATAACGTAAAGGCGTTTCGTTTAATGCGAGTTTGGATAATTTTCGTAAATAAACGGTGCTGAAATTTGCGTGCTGGGCAATTTTTTTGTGTGGTAAAGCCGCATTGTTACGCGGAGATATTTTTTATTGCGTAATGATTTTTACGGACGCCGAAATTAACCCGTTTGCTTGGGCGTAAAGCGTTAAGTCGTTGTTTTTTTCGGTTATTTTAACTGCAACGGAAATTTTACCTTGGTACATTTTGCGCCAAGAATGAAAGATTGTTTCGTGGTCGGTGTTGTCCGAGCCGGTAGAGTAAACGAAACAACCGGCGCTGGTGAAGAAGGAAACTCTATCTATTTCGGCATCGTAAACTTCTTTGCCAAATTCGTCCACCACATAGCAAGTGAAAATTGCCGCGTCTTCACCGTTTGCTGAAACGTCAAAATTTTCTTGTCTTAATTGAAGTCGATAGGCATGGGCGGAAGTTTCGCGTTTATCCAAGCAAACGGGGGTGCCGTCTTCGTTGTAGCCAATCGCTTTAAGCTCGCCTTTTTCGTATGGAACAAGCCATTTTGCGCAATCAAATTTTTCAAGTTTTTGCTTGCCTAAACTTTTACCGTTTAAGAAAAGTTCGGCATAGGGCAAGTTGGTATAGACAACGATGTTGACGGGCATACCTTCCAACCCTTTAAAATTCCAATGCGGAAGAAGGTGAATCATAGGTTCTTTGGAAAAAAAGGATTGATTTTGATAAAAGGCATCTTTTTTTTGCAAATACAAATCAATCGCCCCGCTTGCGGAACATAAGCGCGGCCAAGCCGCTTCGCCGCGGTGTTCAAAGGCGATCCATTGATAGCCGCCAAGCAACCAGTCTTTTTCGTAAATAAACTTACAGGTAAATTCACGGCTTCTGAAATCTTGGTTGATGTCGTGATCGTATGCGGTAATTCTACCATCGCGCGCGTTATCATGGAAATACCATCCGCGCGTAGTACCCGTTGCGCAACACTCGGACGAAAAAACGGCTTTATCGGGGAACTTTTCGTGGATTTTTTCATAAGATTGCCAACGGTAATTGATGCCTAAAACGTCGTTGAGTTCGTATACGGTAGCGGTATCAGGCAAATTTACAGCCGTCATAATAAGGCGCGTATCGTCAAGACTCCGTGCAAGCGCAGACATCGTTTCGCATATTCGCTTGCCTTCGTCGGTTGCGTGGTAATATTCTTCGTTTCCAAGAGACCAAAAGAATACGGACGGGCGATTTCTGTCCCGTTTGATCATTGTTTCCAGTTCTTGTAAGTGCTCGGGGGCAGACGAGAACCATCGGCATTCGTCCATAACGATAAAGCCGAGTTTATCCAGTTCGTCCATAACGGATTCGCTTTGCATATAATGGCTGGTGCGGTAGCCGTTCGCTCCCATTTGTTTGATCAGTTGAACTTTGTAACGGTGAATATTGTCAGGCACGGCTTTTCCAAACAATCCGCTGTCGGCGTGTGCGCACATACCGTAAATTTTATAGTGCTTGCCGTTTATGAAAAAGCCCTTGTTTGCATCCGCGAAAAACGTTCTAAAACCAAAGTGTGTTTTTTGCTCGTCGCAAACCTTGTCATCCACGGATAGCGCGGTAACTGCATAGTATAAAGTGGGCTCGTCGGGCGACCAAAGCGACGGATTTTCTATGGTGACATGAGTTTTTAACGTCGCCTTTTGCTTGCCGCCGATATTGCAAACAGCGTTTGAAACGGCTACCGTTTGTCCGCTTGCCGACTGTATTGAGATGGTGGCTTTTACTTGCTTTTCCGTCGAAAAATCGTTTCTCACGGTAATCTCGGCAAAAACTTCCCAAGTTGTATCCGTCTTTTTTACGGGTTTTAAGTACACCCCGTAGAGATCGATGCTTACAAGGTCGGTTTTGATTAGTTTAACGTTGCGGTAAATGCCACCGCCGCTATACCACCAGCCTTCGTGAACGTCGCTGTTCACGTAAACGGCAAGGTGGTTTTTTTGCCCATACTTTACAAAATCGGTTATATCTACCTCAAAAGGGGTATAGCCCGTGAAATTGTGGTGCAGAACACATCCGTTCAAATAAACCACGCTTTCGGTGGCAACACCTTCAAAATACAAGGTAATGCGTTTGTTTCGATCGTCTTCATTTAGTGTAAAATCCTTGATGTACCACGCCTTTCCATAGTCGAAAAACCCCAAAGCGCAGTTGTTTTTTTCGCTTACTTTTCCATGGATCACGAAATCGTGGGGCAAGTTCACCGTTTCCCATTTATCGCTGTTCATCAGCGCATCGTCGTACCAATCGTCGGGTACGGCACGGTAGGAGGGCGCGGCTGGGCCTATATGAAAACGCTGTGTTTTAGCGCTCAAATAAGCATAGGCTTTATGGTGGGGTGTGGCCGATTTAATATCACCATTATGAAACAGCCAGTTTTTGTTGAAATTTATTACTTCGCGCATAATTTTTCTCCTTATATTTGACTTTACGTCTATATTTTAACTGATTATCATTAAAAAAGTCAATAAAAATATTTGATAAATATGGACAAAATTGACTTTTTATGGTATAATAGCATTATGAAGATTTCATATGCAAAAGGTTATAAAAGCTCGGATTTCTTTAGCGAAAGGGATTTTTTCGTAAATAACGTAGGCTTTTATAAAAAACTTGAATCCAATTTGAAAATTTATCGGGAAAAGGGCAGAAAGGACTATCATTTGATCGTCGTCAAAAACGGAACGCTTTTCGTGAATGGGAAATTGTTGTCAAATGGGGAGGGGTATCTTTTTTATCCTAACGAAACGCAAAACTACAAATACGTGGCGCGAGAAAATTGCGAATACTACTGGTTGCATTTTAGCGGCGCGAAAGTGGGCGTTTTTTTAGCCGAAGTTGGGCTACTTAGCGGAGTGGTTTCGTTGGGAGGAAAGGCGCATAAGGTTTTTGAGCTTTTCGAGAATATTATCGCGGCATATAATATAGAAATGAAATTCGCCGACGATTACGCGAACGGGCTATTGATATCGCTCATTTCACTGATAGCATCGCCCTTAATTTTACCGCCGCCTTTTTATAAGGCCGTTAAGCTTTTAAGCGACGTGCACGCGAATTTTACCATGAAAGAAATCGCGTCGAATATCGGTATGGCGGAAAGTTACTTTATTCGTGCTTTTAAAAAGGTATTAGGCGTGACGCCTCTTGCGTTCCGTAATAAAAAACGCATTATCGTTGCTAAAAACTTATTGCGTGAAACGGATTTTTCGATCAATGAAATTGCACGCCTTTGCGGCATGGACGACGCTTTGTATTTTAGCCGTTTCTTTAAGCGGTTTGAAGGCGTTTCGCCGTTATTGTATAGACAAAAAATAAAAACTCTATTTTATATAAAAAAATCCACTCGAAAAACTCTTGATAATAAAAAGTTTTTAGAGTAGAAAATGTCAATCATAAAAAAGTTGGCAGTACCCTATTGACAAATGAAAAATAAGTGATATAATGTCAAGCCTCAAAAAAACGCATAAAAAACTAAAAATCCGACAAAAAATAGTTTACGATATGGTTTACAATACCTTTGACAAAATGCAAAAAAAGGTTTACGATAGTATATACCTTGGTTATAGGGAGATAAAAAATGGAAAAGAAAGATTACTTAAAATTAATTTTTGGAGCAGAGTATTATACGATTGACGATTTGAGATATAATCAGAAATTAGGTTTTTTGTTTTCCAAAGATGAAATGGCTCAATTTTTGAAAGAGAAGGAGTCTTTAATTGAAAAAAATAATGAAGATATTGAAAAATTGCCCTTAAAGACGTTTAATTCAAAATATTGTTTTTATATTAAAGGCAATTATTTGCTTTCTAATTACTTTCAATATTTGTCTACTTTTGTGGAAGACTTTAAAGCGAATCAAAAGACGCTTTTTGTAAAAAATGCAGATGATATTATAATGTCTAGGGCGTTTTCCGAAATAGAAGGCACTCTTAACGTGGAAAACGTACCTGCTACGCATAAAAGAGTTAAAGATATTTATCAAAAGAAAACTTTAACGGACAAAAATGATATTATCGTTAAAAATATGATAGACGCAATGCAATTTATCGTAAAAGAAAAGCCTTCTTTTGATAAGGAAAATTTATTGAAGCTGTATAATATATTGAGTTTTAATTGCTTGGATGATGAAGATAAGTTAAAAGAAGGCGCTTATTATCGTGATGAAGGCGTTTTGGTCGGCGGGTTTGAAGGCGCACCCGATTCTATGATAGAAGAATGTATGGATTCTCTATTTACTTTCGTGAACAATTCCGAAAACGTGAAAAAATACGGGGCGTTATTACCACATATATGCCATTATTATATTTTATATATTCATCCTTATTTCGATTATAACGGAAGAACAGGAAGAATGGTTCCTTTTTGGCTTAATTATATATTTGATATTAATAATGCGCCTTTATTTATGAGCGAAGCTATTAACGATAACAAAAGGGAATATTACAGAGCAATCACAAATACGAGAAATACGTATAATGACTTGACTTATTTCTTGGGATATATCTTGGAAACTGCCATTAAATATAGTTTGGTATATAAAAATTTAGAAGAAGTAAAAGAAAAATTATCAAAAACAGGAGATACCCTTACTTCTACGGAGTGGGGCTATCTTAAAAAAATAATTATCCATAATTCGACTGGATATTTTACCTATAAAGATTTCTTTGAATATATCCACAGTACGATGACGAAACAAGGCGGATTGAAAGTATTAAATACTTTTGTAGAGTATAATCTTTTAATC
>JAZORL010000104.1:0-15956 GCA_045656625.1 Candidatus Scatosoma sp.
TGGAAAATGCCGTTTACAAGCAAGATAGAAATTATCGTTACGTAGGCATACACCCGATGGCAGGGAAGGAGACGTCAGGGATATCTTCCGCCTCGTCCGAGCTTTTTAATATGGCGAATCTGATTATCGTTTGGGGTGAGAAAACGGAAGAAACTGCTGTGGCAGAAATCAAGGAATACGCAAAAGCTATGCGTTTTGGCAAAATTGTGGAGTGTAGCGCAGAAGAACACGATAGAAAAATTGCGCTCACGTCCCAGCTTGCGCATATCGTTTCCAATGCCTACGTGAAAAGCCCTGAGGTGAAACAATGCGACGGCTTTACGGGCGGTAGTTTTCAAGATATGACGCGGATTGCAGGGGTGGACGAGCGGATTTGGACGGAGCTTTATATGTGCAATCGGGAATGCGTATTAAGCGAATTGGATGGTCTTATTCAGCATTTATCCGTATATCGTGATGCGCTCGAAAAAGGGGATTCGGCGCTGCTGTCCAATACGTTAAAGGAAGGAAAAATAATTCGTAAAAATATAAAACTCCGTAAAGACTAATAATTATTTTTTTGAATATTTTTCAAAAACTATTTACTTTTTGTACAAAATTTGCTATAATATTGTCGAAAGTTGTCGAAAAAGGTCGAAAATTTTATGCAAAAATGTGTCGTAAACATCACTACAACGGCGGACGGTGCGGAAAATACCATAATACGCGAAGGAAAAATGTCGTTATCCGAATCGCTTGTAAAACTCACGTATCGTGAAGAAAATGCCTTGATTTGTATGGAATTGAAAGAAAATACGGCGAGAATGGAACGCTCTGGCGATTATTCGTTGAAGCTTTTTCTGGAAAATGGTAAAGCTGGGCAAGGGGAAATTGGAATCAACGGTGTTTTGGGAAGCATTGGCACGTTTACCGATCGGATTTTATATTCCGTGACGGAAGATAGCTTGCATGCCGTATTGCATTATGATTTACTGATTGCCGGGCAACGGCAAAAAATGCGTTTGAATTTACGTGCGAAATTCGTGGAGTAAAAAGAGGGGGAGTTTATGAAAATTCAATATTTAGGACATTCCTGTTTTTACTTAGAATCTAATACAGGAGTATCCGTGCTTACAGATCCATATACAAAGGTTGGTTATGAATTACCAAGCGGGCTTCAAGCGGACGTCGTCTTAACGAGTCATGGGCATTTTGACCATAATTACGTGCAAGCAGTTTCTACCGATTGCATTGTAAAAGAAGCGGGAGATCGGGAACGTTTTGGTGTTCAAATTAAAGGAATTGATTCTTTTCACGATCCTTTGCTGGGAGCCTTGCGAGGAAAGAACGTAATTTTTAAGTTTGCTCTTGACGGCATAACCTTTTGTCATTTAGGGGATCTTGGCGAGCCGTGCAGTGAGGAATTGCTCGCAAGAATCGGTAAAGTAGACGTGTTATTAATTCCCGTTGGCGGTACGTATACGATTGATGCCACGCAAGCGCATGAATATGTGCAAAAAATAGCGCCCAAAGCGGTGATGCCCATGCATTATAAGCCGAGTGACGGTGCGTTGGATATTACCTCTGCGGATGAATTTTTATCTTTTTATGATGAAAAACAAGTTCAGCGCATTGTCAATGGTGAAATGGAGCTTTCTTTGGATAATTTTACGGAAGAAACGCTTATATTATATTTGGAGCGTGTGAGAAAATGATGAACAAAGATTTGAACGCAATGAAAGCTGAACTGAAAAATTTTCTATCCAATTTTTCGTTGTACGATTTACGTACCTATGGTCGAACTTTGGATATGAAATCTCCAACGGTCGCCAAGAAGGGTGATTTGATTGAGTTAATCGTGGGGATTCTTGTCGGTACGTTGACGCCCGAAGGCAGAAGCAAACGCGGCGCACCTGTATTGAATAAGGATGCGAACCCTAAAATTCATCTTGGTGTTGAAGCGATTCGCATGCATTATTTAGGCGATGACGAAGAGGACTCAAAAAAAGGCGTTTTTAATTTCGCCAAAGAGTACGGGGAAATGCTTCGCAATAATATATTTAATTTGTCTTTGTCGGATCCAAATGCCGCAGAAATTGAAGCAAATGGCGGAAGAATGCCCATTTATCGTGGTCAGCTCGCGACCATGGCGAATATTCCCTTGCTTATTAAATTGGACGGCACAGATTCTAAAGAAAAGGTTATCGTGCCGATTGATTTGATTCGTGAATGTGATTTGCGTGAAGGGGACGTTGTTTCCTGTTATGCGAAAAAGCAAAGCGGACATTTGATTGCAACGCAAATTGTGACCTTGAATGAAAGAATATTTGATCCGAGAAAGAATGCAAGAGAGCGTTTTGAAGAGCTTTCCGTATGTATTCCTCATCAAAAGCTTTCAAGCTTTGCAAACGGCAAAGAAAATACGACGACGGCAAAATATTTAGATTGGCTTGCTCCCATTTACTTAGGTCAGCGCGGTGTGATTGTTTCCGCTCCGAAAATTGGAAAAACTACTGTTTTATCGCAGCTTATAAAAGCGGTTAAAAACGTGGACGATTCGATTATGACACTTGGCGTTTTGGTCGGTCAACCGCCCGAAAACGTAGGCGCATTTCATAAGCTGTTCCGTATGGACGATTTCGTATATACCACCTATGAAGACGAACCTGAACGGCAAGTCTTTATTGCGGATTTCATCTTAAACCGTGCGAAACGCATGGCGGAAAGCGGAGAGAACGTACTTTTGATTATTGATTCGTTTACAACGCTTGCAAGGGCATTCAACGATACGGACGAATCGGCTGGCGGTAAAACGCTTGCGGGCGGGTTAGAACGCAAGACGTTGCAATATTTAACGAGATATTTAGGCTCGGCACGTGCGTTTGAAAAAGGCGGCTCTTTGACGATTATCGGCCTTGTTTCCAAGGACACGGGCAATCCTGCCGACCAGTTGATTAGCGCGGAGCTTTGCGAGCTTGCAAATTATCAGCTTGGTTTAAGTGAAACGCTGGCTTTATCACGCATTTATCCCGCACTTGATATGCGAGAAATTCGCACGAATAGCAACGCAAGCGAGGGGGGTGAGATACAAACGCTTGCATCCAGATTTTTGAGCGTTCATGGCGCGGAAAATCTCTTAATAGCGGTTCAAGAATCTGAAACGAAAGAAGAATTTCTTGCTAAAATCAAATCAATATAAATTTCAATGAAGGACGGCATATTTGCCGTCTTTTTTTGTGCAAAAATCGTTTTTATTGTAAAAATATTGCGTAAAAATGGCAGGTATATTATTTTTTGATACCTATATATCCACAGTTCGCTTATAGAACAACGAAAAATCAACGAAAAAATGGATTTTTTGAAAAATAGGGCATAAGTTTTTTCTATACCATATTTTGTGTTCGTAAACTTGACTTAACCACAAGATGTGGTATAATAGATAAGCACGAAAAAATACGAGCACACAATATATTGTGTTAAAAATGGGAAGAATTGCACAAGATATTGTTTCGATATAAGTGAAAAAAAGCAGGGAAGGGTACAATCAGATGAAGGAAATGAAGATTATTAAGCGTAGTGGTCAAGAGGTTGTTTTTAATAAGGATAAGATTATTGGCGCAATTCGCAAAGCAAATAGAGAGCTCGACGAACGTGATCGTCTTTCGGAAGGTGCGATTCAAAATATTGTAGACGCTGTCACCGAAGAATGCGCCAATTTGGGGCGTTCTCCCCACGTGGAAGAAATTCAAGATATGGTTGAAAACCGCTTGATGGCGTCGATGTCCTTTGTTTTGGCGCGTAAATATATTACCTATCGTTATACCCGTGCGCTTGTACGTACGGCAAATACGACCGACGCGCAAATTTTGACGTTAATTGAATGCAACAACGAAGAGGCAAAGCAGGAAAATTCGAATAAGAATCCTACGGTTAATAGCGTTCAGCGCGACTATATGGCAGGGGAAGTTTCCAAAGACCTTACTCGTCGTATTTTGTTGCCTGAGGAAATTGTAGCAGCGCATGATCAAGGGCTTATTCATTTCCACGACGCCGATTATTTTGCACAGCATATGCATAACTGTGACTTGGTTAATTTGGAAGATATGCTTCAAAACGGTACGGTTATTTCTGGTACGTTGATTGAAAAGCCGCATAGCTTTTCAACGGCGTGTAATATTGCCACGCAAATCATTGCGCAGGTTGCATCGAATCAGTATGGTGGGCAAAGTATTTCCTTGACGCATCTTGCTCCTTTCGTAGAAATCAGCCGTCAAAAAATCCGTAGGGAAGTGGCTATTGAGTTTGCTGAAATGGGGCTTACGGATGAAGAATATATTCATAAAGTTGCCGAAAAGCGTTTGCGTGATGAAATAAAACGTGGTATTCAAACGATTCAATACCAAGTCGTCACGCTTTTGACGACGAACGGTCAAGCGCCTTTCGTTACGGTGTTTATGTACTTGAATGAAGCGCGTAGCGAACAGGAAAAAGCGGACTTGGCAATGATTATTGAAGAAACGTTAAAGCAACGTATTCAAGGGGTTAAGAATGAATCGGGCGTTTGGATTACGCCTGCTTTCCCCAAGCTTATTTACGTGCTTGAACCTGATAACATTACGGAAGATCAACCGTATTGGTATTTGACGGAATTGGCGGCAAGATGTACGGCAAAACGTATGGTTCCCGATTATATTTCCGAAAAGAAAATGCTTGAATTTAAGGTAGATAAAAATGGGGAAGGGCATTGCTATACCTGCATGGGTTGTAGAAGCTTCCTCACGCCTTACGTGGATGAGAATGGTAAGCCGAAATATTACGGTCGTGTCAATCAAGGGGTTGTGACGATTAACCTTGTCGACGTTGCGCTTTCTTCGGGTAGATCGGAAGAAAAATTCTGGGAAATTTTTGAGGAAAGATTGGAGCTTTGCTATCGTGCATTGATGCAAAGACACAATCGTTTGAAGGGTACGCTTTCGGATGCTGCGCCTATTTTGTGGCAGTACGGTGCGTTGGCGCGTTTGGAAAAGGGCGAGCCTATTGATAAATTGCTTTTTGGCGGCTATTCAACGATTTCGCTTGGCTATGCAGGCTTGTACGAATGTGTAAAGCACATGACGGGCAAATCGCATACGTCCGATGAGGCGAAGCCTTTTGCGCTTGCAGTTATGAAGAAAATGAACGATAAGTGCAAGGAATGGAAAGCAAAGGAAAATATTGATTTCTCCCTTTACGGTACGCCGCTTGAAAGCACGACGTATAAGTTTTCGAAATGCTTACAAAAGCGCTTTGGTATTATCCCTGGCGTTACGGATAAGAGCTATATCACCAATAGCTATCATATTCACGTGACGGAAGAAATTGATGCGTTTACAAAGCTTAAATTTGAAAGCGAATTCCAACAACTTTCGCCTGGCGGTGCAATTTCGTACGTAGAAGTACCGAATATGCAAGATAATATCCCCGCCGTTCTTTCCGTAATGCAATTCATTTACGACAATATTATGTATGCGGAATTGAATACCAAGAGCGATTATTGCCAAGTATGCGGCTATGATGGGGAAATGCAAATCGTTAACGATGAAGGCGGTAAGCTTGTTTGGGAATGCCCGCACTGCAAAAATCGCGATCAAGCAAAAATGAACGTCGCAAGACGCACCTGCGGCTACATTGGTACGCAGTATTGGAATCAGGGCAGAACGCAAGAAATTAAGGACCGTGTGTTGCATCTTTAATGAATTACGCAACGATTAAATGGACCGATATTGCCAACGGAGAAGGGGTGCGTATTTCCTTATTTGTTTCGGGCTGTACCCATCATTGTGAAAATTGTTTTAATCAAGTAGCTTGGGATTTTTCCTATGGTGAACTCTTTGATGAAAAGATAGAGGCGCAGATTCTCAAAGAATTGGATTCAGGGTATATAGCAGGGCTTTCCTTGCTTGGCGGTGAACCGCTCGAGCCTGAAAATCAACAAGCCTTGTATCCCTTTATTCAAAAAGTAAAATCACTTTTTCCCAATAAGACGATTTGGTGTTATACTGGATTTATCTTTGATGAGAATACGGGTGACTTAAAAGAAAAAAAGAAGAATTTACCCATTACCAAAGATTTGATTTCTCTTTTTGACGTACTTGTCGATGGCCCGTATTTAGATGCCAAGAAGGATATTCGTTTGAAATTTCGTGGTTCTTCCAATCAACGCGTTATCGACGTACAAAAAACGCTGCAAACAGGGCAAATCGTTTTATATCTTGAATAAATAAAAAGCTCGCACTTTACGATAAAAGGTAAGGCGGCGAGCTTTTTGATTGAATGGCTATAATATTGCTTTTTTAGAAGAGACTAAAAAAATACAGGCAACAAACGGTTGCCTGTATTTTTTTGGAGCTACTGGCCGGACTTGAACCGGCGACCTGCTGATTACGAATCAGCTGCTCTACCGACTGAGCCACAGTAGCATTCGCCAACGAACAGCTTAATCATTATACTTAATAAAAAAGAAAAATGCAAGCGTTTTGTTGGTGTTTTTTGAAAAAAATTTCACGTTTATATAAAAATATTTTTATTTTCAGCCGTTTGATAGAGTAAACGGTAAATCTTTTCCGCAAAAGTATCAATAGTATAGCATTCTTTTGCCACGTCGGACAAACTATCTTCATCATGTACGCGTGCAAGGATGGGGAAACTGCTTTTTGAAAGAATGGATAAAATATCAGAATTCTCTTTCTTTGCCGCCAAAATACGCAAATATAAGGGGGATTGTAGACTTTTTCGAATCAAACTTTCTTCTGCGCCTAAAAGGCATTGTAAAGCGATTCTGCGGATTCTTGAAGCGGTGTATCTTGCCGAAGTGAGGGTTTGAACGAGGGGGGCAGGTTGCTCCGCCGCTTTTTTGAAGGCATTTTCTAATCCTTCCGTGCAATCCAAAATTCGTGCGATTTCTTGTGTAGATTTAGAAAGTAGTGCATATTTTTCCAAGCAATCGAGGGTGTTTTCTAATTTGTTGGGCAAATCCATCGCAACGTAAGTAGGGAGCTGTGAAGAAATGGTGTCTTTATTCGTTATCCCTGCTCGAATTGCGGTAGCGGAAGAAAATTTTTCATGTAAATTCTCGTCGTTATAGTTTCCGCCAACTCGTTGAATGGGCAAGATGTCGATATTTGCATTCAACGAAAGAATCGCTTTTGTATATTCCAAGCCTAAAATATTATTGGGAGAAGAAAGTAAATCCATAGGGATAAAGCCTGCGTAAGCTTGTGCACGAGCCTTTGCATAGCTGACGCCCTCGGAAGTAAGGCGTTTGATGGTATCGGATACTTCTCGAGGTTCTTCATTTAAGTATCTTGCAGCGGAAATAAAAGCGAGCTTATCTGCTTTTTCTGCACCGAAACAAAGAGTGGTGACGTTTGGAATGGAAGAAAGAATATGCATTGCGCCTTTGGAAAAAAGTTCCGCATTAGACGTAGCAAAAAGCGAGGGGAGTTCGATTACAGCGTCCGCACCTGCCATAACGGCGTGTTTTGCGCGCGTGTATTTATTCATAATCCCAGCTTCGCCGCGCTGAACAAAGTTTCCGCTCATAATACAAAGCAAAAGGTCAGCTTGGGATAAGGCTTTTGCTTGTTGCAACTGATATAAATGCCCGTTGTGGAAGGGGTTGAATTCGCAAATAATCGCACAAATTTTCATTTTAATTCTTTTTATTCCCTTTACAATCAAGAATTTCTATGTTATAATAGAAATAGTGGATAAAAAATCACTTCTAATCCATATTATACACGAAAAGAAAAAATAAATAAAGCGTTTAACGTTTTCAAGGAGATAAATTATGAGAAATATTCTTGACGAAATTAAAGCAAAAGCCAAATCCCTTCAAAAAACAATCGTTCTTTGCGAAGGCGAAGATTCGAGAGTGGTGAAAGCGGCCGCTGATGCGACCAAGGAAGGCGTAGCAAAAATTGTATTGCTTGGTGACGAAAGCGCGATTAAAGCAGCGAATCCCGACGTGGATTTGACGGGTGTCACGATTGTGAATCCACTTACGAGTGATAAATTGCCCGAATATAATGCAAAACTTTGCGAACTTCGTGCGTCCAAGGGTATGACGAGTGAACAGGCAGCGAAGCTTTTGCAAGATGGTACGTATTTTGGTGCTATGATGTTGAAAATGGGCGACGTAGACGGGCTTGTTTCCGGTGCTTGCCATTCTACGGCAAACACACTTCGTCCCGGCTTGCAAATTATCAAAACGGCAAAGGGTGTTTCCTCCGTTTCGAGCTTTAACCTTATGATTTGTCCTCCGCAAGGCAATCAATATTGTCCTGACGGTATGGTATTCTTTGCGGACTGCGGTTTGAATCCTACCTATACGAGCGAGGGGCTTGCTGAATGTGCTATCGCTACGGCAAACTCCGCAAAAGCGATTACGGGAATTGATCCGAAGGTTGCGATGCTTTCCTTCTCAACGAAAGGTAGCGCAAAGCACGACAACGTTTCTATGGTAGCAGAAGCCGTAAGAATTGCGAAAGAAAAAGCACCCGATTTGAAATTGGACGGCGAATTGCAGTTTGATGCGGCGATTGTTCCTTCCGTAGCGGCGCTTAAAGCACCCGATTCTAACGTTGCAGGGCAAGCGAACGTATTTATTTTCCCTGATTTGCAAGCAGGCAATATTGGTTATAAAATTGCGGAAAGATTGGGTGGTTTTATGGCTGTTGGTCCTATTTGTCAAGGCTTTGCAAAACCCTTGAATGATTTATCGCGTGGTTGTAAGTCGGAAGACATTGTTGCGGCAGTTGCGATTACTGCGTTGCAAACCCAGCTTTAATGGAGTAAAAGAAGATGAAAGTACTTGTTATTAATTCGGGAAGTTCGTCGCTTAAATATCAGCTTATCGATATGGAAACGGAAGCAGTGATCGCAAAAGGCGGCTGCGAACGTATCGGTATCGAAGGCTCGAATCTTAAGCATAAGGCAAAGGGCAAGGAAATTGTTATTCAACAAGCTATGCCCGATCATACGGTGGCTGTTTCGCTTGTTCTGAAAGCGTTGACGGACGCTGAATACGGTGTAATTACGTCGATGGAAGAAATTGATGCAGTAGGGCATAGAGCCGTTGCTTCGGGGGAAGTTTTCAAAGCTCCCACCTTGGTGACGGATGAATCTATTGCAAAAATGGAAGAGCTTTCCGACCTCGCGCCTTTACATAATCCGCCCGCAATCGTTGGCGTAAAGGCTTGTCGTGCGGCAATGCCGAATACCCCGATGGCGTTCGTATTCGATACAAGTTTCCATTTCACAATGCCGGAATATGCGTACATGTATGCAATTGACTATGAAGATTATCAAAAATATTCCATTCGTCGTTATGGTTTCCATGGTACGAGCCACAAATTTGTATCCCAAGAGGCTGCAAAGTATCTCGGTAAAAAGCCCGAAGATTTGAAAATTATTACGTGTCACCTTGGCAACGGTTCGTCGATTACGGCAGTTAAAGGTGGTAAGAGTATCGATACTTCGATGGGTTTCACGCCGTTGGCTGGTTTACCTATGGGCACTCGTACGGGGGATATCGACCCTGCGGTTGTGGAATATTTAGCGCAAAAGAAAGGCTTGACTCTTTCCGAAACCATCAATTATTTGAATAAAAAGGGCGGTGTAGCAGGTATTTCCGGCGTTTCGAACGACTTCCGTGATTTGAGAGCGGCAAGAGATAAAGGAAATAAACGTGCGGCACTTGCACTTGATATGTTCTATTACGCATGCAAAAAATACATTGGTGCTTATACGGCGGCTATGAATGGTGTAGATTGTATCGTTTTCACGGCAGGTGTTGGCGAAAATACGCCTTGTTTGATCGAAACCGTTTGTAGTGATATGGATTATATTGGGTTGGAAATTGATAAGGAAAAGAACAATACGCCTAACAATGGTCAAATCCGTGATGTTACGGGTAAAAACTCGAAAGTAAAGGTTCTTATCATTCCTACCAACGAAGAATTGGTGATCGCAAGAGAAACCGTGGAATTATTATAAAAAAATCCAAAAAATACAATAAAAAAAGTTGACAAACTCAAATAAATATACTATACTTATTCAGTCGGTTTTATGATGATTATCGATATAAGAAAACTTAATGCGCAAAAAAAGTACGTCGGCAGCATGGAATTTGAATATTCCGCACCCGAGACTTTAATCGAAATTCCGTACGTAAAATTCTCCGCGCCTGTAAAAATTTCATTTGATTATGAAATTTTTGAGGATGATTCGGTGGAAATACGTGGAACGGTTTCCTATCGCCTGGAAGGACAATGCTCGAGATGTTTGAAAGAAACCTTTACGGACGTTGTCGGAGAATTGGACGCTTTGTTTGAAGATCGAAAAGATTTCAGCGATTATGGATATACAAACGGCGTTTTGAACCTTACGAAAGCAGTAGAGGATGCGATTATGGCAAGTATGCCGTTTTTCGTATCTTGCGGTGAAGATTGCGAGGGGATTTCTTATCTCGGTTGACCGATTTAAATTAGAAGAAAAAACGAGAGGTGTTATAAAATGGCAGTACCTAAGAGTAAACAATCCAAGAGCAGAACGAACAAAAGATTTGCAAACTACAAAGCAACGGCAGCAACGATCGTTGAATGCCCTCATTGCCACGAATTTATGCAATCGCATAGAGTATGTGACAAGTGTGGCTACTACAATGGCGTAGAAGTTATCGCTCCGAAAGCTGAAAAGAACAACTAATTACATCGTCTAATTGGAATTTTAGGCGGGCTGCTTTACGCGCCCGTCTTTTTGCGTTACAAGGAAAATCGACAATAAAATAAACTGCGGCGAATTGTCTACTTGACAAAAAAAATGTAAGATGCTATAATATTTATATTATAGGAGTTTAGTTATGCAAGAAAAATTTTCGGTTACAGGGATGACGTGTTCGGCGTGTTCTTCGGGGATTGAACGAGCCGTGCGCCGTTTAAGAGGTGTGAAAAGCGCAGACGTCTCCTTGATGGGCGAGAGTATGTCCGTTGAATATGATGAAGCCCTTGTCACCGTTGAAACAATAATTCAAACGGTACAAGGATTGGGGTACGGCGCAACAAAATACGACGAAAAATCCTTTTTGAAAAAAGGTGCGAACCCTACGCGATTCAAGATACGCTTTTTTTTATCTTTCATCTTTTTATTGCCGCTTATGTATTTTTCCATGGGCGGTATGCTTCATTTGCCGCAGCCCAATTTGAAAGTTTCCGTAAGTTTGCAAATGGTGCTATCGTTTCTGGTAATGCTCGTCAACTATAAATTCTTTACGAGCGGCACAAAAGCGTTATTTAAGGGCGTTCCTAATATGGATACCTTGGTTGCGATGGGTTCAGGTGTTTCTTTTGCGTACAGTCTTGTTTATTCGATATTGCTTTATCTTGATAAAGTAGGAAAAAACGTTCATTTTTTCTATGAATCAGCGGCAATGATTTTGTGCTTGGTGACGATAGGGAAATGGTTGGAAGAAAAATCCAAACGCAAAACGGGCGACGAAATCGAAAAACTCATTAAATTGATGCCCAATACCGTCATGGTAGAGCGAAACGGCATAGAAACAAAGGTGAATTTTGCGGATATTGCAATCGGTGACGTACTCGTTGTAAAACAGGGCGAATACGTGCCTGTTGATGGCAAAATTATTGAAGGAAACGCATTTGTCGACCGAGCGGCAATCACGGGTGAAAGCTTACCCATAGAACTTATGGAAGGGGCTTCCGTTACGAGTGCAGACATTGTAAAAAGTGGTTTTATCAAGATTTTAGCCGAAAAAGTAGGGGCGCAAACAACGCTTTCGCAAATCGTAAAAATGGTCAAAGAGGCAGGTGTAAGTAAAGCGCCGATTCAAAAGACGGCGGATAAGATTGCTGGCATTTTTGTGCCGTTTGTCACTTTGATTGCCGCAATCACTTTCATGATATGGTTATTTTTCACGAAGGACGTCGCACGAGCGGCAAATTACGCAATTTGCGTATTGGTGATTTCCTGCCCCTGTTCGCTTGGGCTTGCTACACCCGTAGCGGTAATGGCGGCAACCGGTCGCGGTATGGCGATGGGTATTTTGTATAAAGATGCGGAAACCTTGCAAAAAGCAAAGGATCTAAACTGCGTATTGTTAGATAAAACGGCGACTTTAACCGTCGGTAAACCGATTGTAACCGATTTTGTTTTGTTTTCAGGCGATCGTAAAGCATTATTGCAAATTGCGCTTGGAATTGAAAGACATTCTAATCATCCGATCGCCGAGTGTATTTCCGCCTATGCGGAAGGTGAAGTGGAAGGGGTTGACGTGCAAAACTATGCCTATAAATTAGGCTATGGAGCGCAAGCGGCATTTCATGGGGAAACATTCTATTTAGGAAACCGTCGTTTGCTTGGAAAAATTGAAGAAAAGAAGTCCTACCAATTAGAAAAAGAGTATTCGTTGCAAGGCAAAACGGTGATTTTTCTTGCAAACTCTACGAAAATCCTTGCGATTTTTGCTGTTGCCGACACCTTAAAAGCGGAGAGTAAAGAAGCGGTAGCTTTGTTAAAAGCGCAGCGTATGCGCATAGGCATGCTCACGGGCGATAATGAAAACGTAGCAAATGCAATAGCGCAAAACGTTGGCATTGATGATTATTTTGCCGAAGCCTTGCCAGAAGATAAGGTCGAAGCGGTGAAAAGAGTGCAATCGGTGGGCGGTATCGTTGCAATGGTCGGTGATGGAATCAACGATTCACCTGCCTTAAAAGAAGCGGATATCGGCGTTGCGATGGGAAATGGTACGGATATTGCAATTGATGCGGCTGACGTTGTTTTATCGCGTGACGATTTGCGATTGGTGAGTACCATGGTCGAGTTGAGCCGAAAAACGGTGCAAAATATCAAGCAAAATTTATTTTGGGCGTTCTTCTATAATTGTATCGCCATTCCCATAGCGGCAGGGGTATTCGCATTCGCGGGTTTATCACTCAATCCCATGATTGGCGCAGCAGCAATGAGTTTAAGCTCTCTTTTCGTTGTCACGAACGCTTTGCGATTGACCAAGTTTGGCAAAAATAAACAAGAAAATCAACCCCTAATAGAAGGAGAAGTGGAAATGAAAAAGACGTTAAAAGTAGAAGGAATGATGTGTCAACGTTGCGTTGCGCACGTAGCGAAAGCTTTGCAAGGCATTGAAGGCGTAGCGGAGGTGGACGTCAATTTGAAGAAGAAAACGGCAATCGTCACTTTGAATCATGAGGTATCCGACGACGTATTCACGGCTGTAATCACGGATGCTGGCTATGAGGTAAAGAAAATTTCCTAAGAAAAAGGACAAAATAAATCCTTTTACAACAAAATAACCAAGAAAACGATGGATGACATACGTTATCATATTTCCATAACAACATATAAGGAGCTATGATTATGTCCCAAACGTTACTTTTAGACAAACGCACGCAAAGCCTGATCGAGGATTATGTACCGCAAGGGGAAATACTCGAAGGAATTGTGTGCTTTTTCTCTGTTTTTTCCGATTATACGCGCGTGAAAATTTTGTCCGCATTGGCAATTAGCGAGCTTTGCGTGACCGACCTTTCAAGGATACTTGATATTAATCAAACGACCGTTTCTCATCAACTCCGTTTTTTACGCAGTGCTGGGATTGTGAAATGCGTTCGACAAGGTAAAATTGTCTTTTATAGCCTTGTAAACGACTCCATTAACGATGTTATCTTAAAAGGAATCGAATTTTTGGGCTGTTGAGGGAAGTTTTTTGCCGTATACCCTTGCAAAATTTCGAAAATTGGTATATAATGATATTTGTGGGTTAATGTTCTTATAAGAACATTGTGCTTAAAAGCCGATTTGTGAGAAAAGAATGAGCAATTTGAAGGAAAAACTGAATTTACTTCCCGATTCCCCGGGCGTATATATCATGCTCGATAAGGACGGAATTGTGATTTACGTCGGTAAAGCACGCGTATTGAAAAATCGCGTTCGGCAATATTTTCACTCGTCGGTAAAGTCTGAAAAAGTTGCGGCGATGGTGGAGCATATCGACGATTTTTACTACGTTATCACGCAAACGGAAATCGACGCTTTGGCGCTTGAAAACAATCTTATTAAAAAGTATAAGCCCAAGTACAACATTCTCTTAAAAGACGATAAGACGTACCCGTATTTAAAAATTCATACAGCGGAAGAATTTCCGCGTGTATCAATCACTCGCAAAATTAAAAAAGACGGCAAATATTTTGGTCCGTTTATGGGCGGTGTGCGTTGTGGCGACCTTTTGGATATTATTAGTTCAGTTTATAACGTTAGAACCTGCAATACAGCTATTACGACAAAGCCGAAGAAGCCTTGTCTTGCATACCATTTGGGCAGGTGCAACGCACCGTGCGCACATTTGTGCAATCAAGAAGAATATGCGCAAAAGATTAAGCAGGTAATTTCCTTTTTGGACGGCGATTACGAAGACGCTGAGGAAATTTTGAAAGAAAAAATGTTCCGTTTTGCCGAAAATGAAGAATTTGAACTGGCAATGGAGTATCGTCAAAAGTTAGAGATGCTTTCTAAATTGAAATTGAAGCGTATAACGGCGTTAAATCGTTCTATAAATGCTGATATTATTGCGCTGAAAACGAACTATTTATATTCCGCTGTAAACGTTTTAGTGACAAGAAACGGCATTATGCAGGGTAGCAGTAATTTTGCATTAGAGGACGGTTCGTTTAGCGAGACGGACGCTTTGACGGCGTTTATTTTGCAGTTTTATCGCAATCACGAATTACCCGACGAGATTATTGTGCAGGATTTTTGCGAAAAGGACTTGCTTGAAAAGTATTTCCGCGAAAAATTTGGCAAACGAGTGGAGATAACGCTTGCAAAGTTAGGTGTCAAAAGACAGCTGTTGGATATGGCGGAAAAGAATGCAAGCGAATATTTGTCAAAGTCTATTGATAAAATCAAACATAAGGATGATATGACAAAGAATGCCTGTCAACGTTTGAAAGAAATCCTTGGTTTGAAGAAATATCCCAAGCGTATGGAATGCTATGATATTTCGAATATTAGCGGCGTGGATAAAGTCGGCTCGATGGTCGTATTTATCGACGGGGAAGCGGATAGAAGTAGCTATCGACGCTTCAAAATCAAAACGGTAGAAGGGGCGAACGATTACGCATCTCATCAAGAAATGATGCGTAGGCGCTTGGCAAAGCTTGGCGGGGCGGAAGAAGAGCGTTTCCCGAAACCCGATTTAATCATTATTGACGGCGGTAAAGGTCAACTTTCCGTCATAAAAGAAATTTTCGATGAAGCGAACGTGCATGATATAGAGCTCATTTCGTTGGCGGAGCGAGAGGAAGAGGTTTTTACTTTGAATTCTTGTGAAAGTATTCGCATCGACAAACGGGATTTTGCTTTAAAAATGCTTCAACGTATCCGCGACGAGGCGCATAGATTCGCCATTACCTATTTTAGAAGTCTACATTCTAAACGCAATTTGGCGTCCGTTTTGGATGAAATTGACGGGGTTGGCAAAAAGAAACGTATGGCGCTTTTAGAGAAATTCGGCACGATTGATAAAATTATGTCCGCTGATGAAAATGCGCTTGCTGAAGTGGACGGCATCGGGCCGGAGCTTGCGAAAAAAATTTACACCTATTTTAAGGAAGAGTTATAATGCGTGGAATAAATTATCCGCTGATTGTGTCCGATTTTGACGGTACGCTTGTAAAAAAAGACGGAACGATTAGCGAAGAAAACCGCCGAGCAATCGACGAGTATATTGCATGCGGTGGAAAATTTGCAATATCGACAGGCCGAATGACGTCGGGGATTTTGCACCGCGCAAGAGAACTTGGCTTAAAGGGCTTGATTTCCTGCTGTCAGGGTGCGATTATTGTAGATATTGAGAGCGGCGAAACGATTATGGAAGGTCGTTTATCGGTGGAATCTACGGTTGC
>JAZORL010000105.1:0-3870 GCA_045656625.1 Candidatus Scatosoma sp.
CGCTTAGAGCGAGAGGTTTTGTAAAGCAAGTGGTTTACGAGGACGAGCTTTACGAAAAACTTGGCAAGGAAAGCGTGACTTTTTATATCGGTTTCGACCCCACGGCGGACTCGTTGCACGTAGGGCATTTTATGCAGCTCATCGCAATGCACCACATGCAGCAGGCTGGGCATAGACCTATCATTTTGATTGGCGGCGGTACGGCGATGGTGGGCGACCCGTCCGGCAGAACGGATATGCGATCCATGATGACGAAGGAAACGATTCGCCATAACGTGGAATGTTTCAAAAAACAAATGTCTCGTTTCGTTTCCTTTGAAGGGGAAAACGCGGCGATTGTCGTGGACAATGCCGATTGGCTTATGAACTTGAATTATATCGATTTCTTGCGTGAGATCGGTACGCATTTCTCTGTGAATAGAATGCTCTCGGCGGAATGCTTTAAGCAACGTTTGGAACGTGGGCTTTCTTTCTTGGAATTTAACTACATGTTAATGCAGGGCTACGATTTCTTAGTGCTTTATAAAAAGTACGGCTGTCAATTAGAGCTTGGCGGCGACGATCAATGGAGCAATATGCTCGCTGGGGAAAACTTGATTCGTATTAAGGAACAAAAGCCCGCGTATGCAATGACCTTTACCTTGCTCACGACGTCCGATGGGAAGAAGATGGGTAAGACGGCGAAGGGCGCAGTTTGGCTTGACGAAAACAAGACGACGCCTTATGAATTCTATCAATACTGGCGCAACATCAACGACGAAGACGTGGAAAAGTGCATGAAGCTTCTCACCTATTTGCCGCTTGAACAAATCGAAGAGCTTTGCGCACACCGTGACGAACGCATCAACAAGGCAAAGGAAGTGCTTGCGTACGAGCTTACGAAGGAAGTACACGGCGAAGAAAAGGCGAATATTGCGCAAAGCCAAGCAAAAGCCGCATTTGGCGGCGGCGACGCGGAACTTTTGACGAAGGAAGTTTCTGGCGTAGCAACGGTTGTAGACGTTATGGTTGCGGCTGGTGTAGCAAAATCGAAGGGGGAAGCAAGACGTTTGATCGAGCAAGGCGGTGTTTCCGTGGATGAAACGAAGGTTTCCGATCCAAATATGGAAATCCCTTCTAATGAATTTGTTTTACACAAAGGCAAGAAGGTACACTTGAAAATCGTGATTAAATAAGAGAAAGGACGGGGTTATGCCGTCCTTTTTTGATGAAAAAAGTCGGTTTGGAGTAGAGAATGGAAAAATCGGTGCGGACGGTATTCGACCGTCACGAAAGCGAAAAAATAATAGAGCGTTCCCGTTTTTTAACGTTTTCCACGCACGTGAAAAGCGAAGAGGAAGCGCGCGCTTTTATTGCGGAAATCCGTTCGAAACACTCCTTGGCAACCCACGTTTGCTATGCGTTCATTGCGGACAAGCTTGGAAATTTACAGCGCTTTTCCGACGATGGCGAGCCGCAGGGTACGGCGGGTGTGCCTATTTTAGAGGTCTTGAAAGCGAAAAAGCTTTTCGAAACGGCGGTTGCCGTCGTGCGGTATTTTGGGGGAATTAAACTGGGCGCAGGCGGTTTGGTGCGCGCCTATTCCTCATCCGCTTCGGAGAACTTAGACGGTGCGGATATTCGTGTTTTGGAAGTGTGCGTCGAGTGCAAAATCGAAGTGGATTATACGGGTATCGACAGCGTGCAAAAATACCTTTCAACGCATCCCTGCTCCCTTCTTTCGACCGATTACGGCGAAAAAGTAGGGTTGTTGGTTGCGGTGAAAAAAGCGGAAATCGGCGGGTTTGTTTTGGCACTTGTCGATTATATGCAGGGCAGAGTAAAAACGGAGCTGGGCGCGGAATATTACGCCCCTTTCAAAGAATAAAAGTAGGAGGAAAGGACTATGAAATATTGTAATTTGCGTGATATACACGCCTCGTCGATTGTGATGGGCTGTATGCGTATTGCGGACAAGCCCTTGGCGCAAACGGAAAAAGTAATGGTTGAAGCGTTGCGGACGGGGGTGAATATGTTCGACCTTGCCGACGTTTACGGCGGTGGGGACTGCGAAAAGGTGTTCGGCGTGGCAATCCGTGACTTGGGTGTGCCTCGTAAGGACTATATTTTGCAGACGAAATGCGGTATCCGCAAAGATAACGTGGGAAAGATTGTTCGTTATGATTTTTCGAAAGACTATATTCTTTCGTCTGTTGAAGGGAGCTTGAAACGCTTAAACACCGAGTATATCGACGTGCTTTTGCTCCATCGTCCCGATACGCTCGTAGATCCGTACGAGGTGGCGGAGGCGTTCGAAAGACTTTCGGAGGACGGCAAAGTCCGTGCGTTTGGCGTGAGCAATTTTTCTGCACAGCAAATTGCGCTGTTCCGCTCTTCTGGGATTGAAGTGGTGGCAAACCAAATGCAGTTCTCGTTGGGGCATACCTTGCCCGTAGACGCAGGGTTTAACGTGAATATGTCCAAGGACGAATCGGTGACAAGAGCAGGGGATGCAATGGAATATTGCCGTGCGAAAAAAATTCCCTTGCAGGCATGGTCGCCCTTGCAATACGGATTCTTTGAGGGTGTGTTTATCGGCAATGAAAAATTCCCGAAGCTGAATGCGGTCTTGGAGGAAATGGCGGAAAAATACGAATGCACGCCGACGGCGATTGCGTTTGCTTGGATTTTGCGCCATCCTGCTTTTGGACAGGTGGTCACAGGTACGACGACGCCCGAGCGTATGCGTGATATTTGTAAAGCAGGGGAAATCAATCTTTCGCATAAGGATTGGTACGAGCTGTATATGGCGACGGGCAAAACACTCCCTTAAAGACGAAGGACGTATTGTGCGTAATTTGCTATGGTTTCGCTGACAATTTGTTAAAAATGCCTCGCAGCGGCTTGTTGCTTGTGCAAAGTGGACAATAGAGAAAGGCAAGTTTGTTGATTTTGTCTATTGTAAATTTTAGTGAAATATAGTAAAATATTTATAATGAATAAAAATGATAATCCATTTGGAGGAAAAAGATTATGGCAGGACTTGAACTTAAAGGCATTGACAAAGTATACCCTTCTGGTGTACAAGCAGTGTTCAACTTCACTCTGAACATCAGAGATAAGGAATTCATCGTATTGGTAGGCCCTTCCGGCTGCGGTAAATCTACGACCCTTCGTATGATCGCAGGTTTGGAAGAAATCTCCGGCGGTGAACTTTACATCGACGGCAAACTCGTAAACGACGTTGTTCCCAAAGACAGAGATATCGCGATGGTATTCCAAAACTACGCACTCTATCCCCACATGTCCGTTTATGACAACATGGCGTTCGGTTTGAAACTTCGTAAAGTACCCAAAGAAATCATTGATCAGAAAGTAAAAGCGGCTGCTGAAATTCTCGGTATCACCGATTACCTTTCCAGAAAACCCAAGGCATTGTCCGGCGGTCAGAGACAACGTGTTGCGCTCGGTCGTACCATCGTTCGTGAACCCAAGGTATTCCTTCTTGACGAACCTTTGTCCAACCTCGACGCTAAGCTTCGTGCTTCCATGAGAACGGAAATCTCCAAGCTCCACGCTCGTCTTGCTACGACGTTCATCTACGTTACGCACGACCAGGTAGAAGCTATGACCATGGGTACGAGAATCGTTGTTATGAAGGACGGCTTCATGCAGCAGGTTGACACCCCTCAAAACCTTTACGATTATCCTGTAAACCTTTTCGTTGCAGGTTTCATCGGTACCCCTCAGATGAACTTCTTCAAGGATTCTACCTTGACCGGTGAAAACGGTAAAGTATTCATCAACTTTGTTGGCGGCAACAAGATCCTTCTTCCCGAAACGATCGTTAGCCGTATCAAGAACTTGAACGAATACCTCGATACCGGTAAG
>JAZORL010000106.1:0-4954 GCA_045656625.1 Candidatus Scatosoma sp.
ATATTAACGGTGGTCATAAGTTTACGGTCAGAGTCGAAGGGAAGTTCGGCAACACGCGGACACTTTGCGTTAAGTTCGTCCTGAACGCCACCTGCCTTGTGAGATGCGAGTACGATAGAAGTTTCGGTAGGATCGCCGATATGCTTTTCAGTGCCGTTTTCAAAAACTACTTTACCGTCCGAGCAGAGCGAGCCGTAAGAAAGCATTTTGAACGTTTCGCCTTCAGCGTTTCCGTTAAAATCAATGATGTCGCCACCGTCAACGTAAGTTTTAACAAGCGTCATACGGTTTTGAGTAAGAGTACCCGTTTTGTCAGAGCAGATTATCTGCGTACAGCCGAGAGTTTCAACGGCAGTAAGCTTTCGGATAATTGCGTTGCGCTTGGACATATTCGTCACGCCGATCGAAAGCACGACGGTGACAACCGCCGCAAGCCCTTCGGGAATCGCCGCTACCGCAAGGGATACCGCTATCATGAAGGAATCGAGCGCTAAATCAAAACCAAGCGCATCCTTCGTCAATGCACGGACAATTTGTACGCCGAATACTACGACGCAGATACCCAAAACGAGCCAAGTGAGGGTTTTGGAAAGCTGGGAAAGTTTCTTTTGTAAAGGCGTTTTGCCTTCTTCCGCTTGCGCAAGTGCGCCTGCGATTTTCCCCATTTCCGTATCCATACCCGTCGCCGTGATCACCGCCACGCCACGCCCGTATACGACCGTGCTACCCATATAGACCATATTTTTTCTATCGCCCAAGGATACGTCTTTTGCACCGTTGCCAATCGAAATTGCTTCCGTATCCTTGGTGACGGGAACAGATTCACCCGTAAGCGCCGCTTCTTCAATCTTCAAGCTCGCACTTTCCAAAATACGGCCGTCCGCCGGTACGGCGTCCCCTGCTTCCAATACGACTACGTCGCCAACAACGAGTTCTTCACTCGGAATCAAAAGCAGTTTTCCATCGCGGATAACTTTTGACGTCGCCGCCGACATCTTTTGCAGGGCTTCTATCGCTTTTTCCGCTTTGCTTTCTTGGAGTACGCCGAGAATTGCGTTGAGCAATACGACCGACATAATGATGATTGCGTCGGTAAGCCCTTCGTCTTCCATTACGGCAAGTACACCGCTAATCACAGCCGCTACAATCAAAATGATGATCATTGGATCTGCAAGCTGCTCTAAAAATCTACGTACGATAGATTTCTTTTTGCCTTCGACGAGTTTGTTCTTGCCGTTTTGCTCTAAACGGCGGCTCGCTTCTTCCGCTTTCAAGCCGCTGTCCGTCGAGTTTAACGCGCCGAGAACGGTCGCCTTATCTTGACAATAATACTTCATGAACCTTTTCACTCCTATTATTTTTATTCCACTTTTATTGCTCAATATACCTTACTACAAAAAATACCGAGCACGATTTCCGTACTCGGTAAAAAAAATTCCTTTTTCAACTCTTTGTACGGAATATGTACAATGAGTCTCGCGATTTAAGACAAGCCAAACCGTTCATCGGTCCGTGATGTTGACTTGCCGCGCCTTTTAAGCGTTCGCTACTCCCTCAAGGATTATACGTTTATTATAATATGTTTTACAAATTTTGTCAATAATATTTTGATAGTTTTTTCAGGGAATTTTATCCCCTCAACAATACACGGTCAAAATCTTCGTATACGGCTATCGCAAACATTTTTATCCATCTTTTTTCTTAAAACTATTGCACAATAAGATTTTTTATGTTACAATAATATTATAAAACATTTTAGGAGGCATTTTATATATGAAAAAATTCTTAACATTAGCCTTATCGGCTGTATGCGCATTTTCTTTTGTTGCCTGCGGTGGCAAAAGCAAAGCCAACCACGGCAGCACTATTTCTTCGCAAAAAGCGCAAGCCTTGATGGCGGGCGTAAAGGCAAAAAACGAAACCTTGTCCGCACAAGATCTTACGAAACTAACCTACACGCTAAAAACCAAAATGGACGACAATACTGCAACTTCGACGCATAAGTTCTCAAAGGAAGATAACTATATTTGCGATATTTCGCTTATGGAAGACTTCGATGTATATGATGGATATGAAGAACCTTACAAGGAATATATAGGAACAATTCACCAAGGCGTTTCAACGAACTATTTTTATATCGACGAAAACGGTAGAGCTATCGATGCCACGTACGATTTTACAAATGCCACAATGAAGAACGAAGATACGGGAGTTTTTGAAAAAGAGGCCTCTTCGGATCGCTACTACACCGTCCTTGCTGAAACGTTAGAAGAAAGCGAAAAGGTTTTCCATAATAGCATATTCACGCAATTATCCGACTTAATGACCCAAATTTTGAATTATTCTTCTCAAATGATCCAAACCTTTGAGCCGCTTTTGGAAATGGGTACTACTTCTATGCCTGGTATGACCATAGAGATAAAGAGCAAAGGGGACGGACATTTGTATATGAAACAAGACATGTCCGATTTGGGCATGTACTACGAATGCGAATATAACGACTATATGCTGACCTATATGAAGACGGTTATGGATAACAGCAAAACGGGCATAACAGCTTTGGGATACACCAAAATCACGACGGAAATGCGTTTCCAAATCGGCGTTTGCGATATTTCCTATCCCAACCTTGACAGCTACACCAATAAAACTAAAGCTTAATCGTTAATTTAACGTAAAAAAACCGCAAGCTCGTTTGAGCTTGCGGTTTTTATTTTTCTTCTTATTCTTCGTCATCGAAAGGAAGATCCACGTTATGATATACGTTTTGTACGTCATCGTGTTCTTCAAGTGCGTCGATCATCTTTTCAAACGTTGCTACTTTATCTTCGGGCAAAGTGATCTTGTTTTGAGGAATCATCGCTACTTCCGCTTGGATAAAGCGAATCTTATCTTCAATTTCTTCATTTCTGCTCGTCTTAGGCGTGTTTGCAACCATTTCCGCGTTCTTGTCTTCCAAATACTTTCTCACTTCCGAGAAGTTTTCGGGGGCGGTGAAAATTTCGTAAACGTCGTCGCTCACTACTACGTCGTCCGCACCTGCTTCAAGTGCGATTTCTGTGATCGTGTCTTCGTCGAGTTCTACCGTTCTTTCTACAACGATATAACCCTTATTATCGAAGTTATAGGATACGCAACCCGTTTGACCGAGCTGACCGCCGTTTTTGCCCAAAATAGAACGCACGTCCCCTGCCGTACGGTTGATATTGTCCGTAAGCGTGACGATAATAACCGCTGAACCTGCAACACCGTACCCTTCGTAGGTGAGTTCTTTATAGTCCGCACCGTTCATTTCGCCCGAAGCTTTTTTGATACTTCTTTGAATGTTATCGTTGGGCATATTTGCAGCCTTTGCCTTTGCGATGATATCCGCAAGCTTGCTGTTTGTATCGGGGTTGGGGTTCGATTTTGCCGCTACCGCGATTTCTCTACCGAGCTTGGTGAAGATTCTACCCTTCGCCGCATCTGCTTTACCCTTTTTTGCTTGTATATTGTGCCATTTGCTATGTCCTGACATTTTTCTTCTCCTTGAATCAATTTTTGAACGAGTCCTTTTGAAGGACGTACATAATAATCCCTGCTGAAATTGCCGCATTCAGGCTTTCCTGCGTTTCTTGCATCGGAATTTTTACCGTATGCGTCGCACGCTTAGCCACAAGCTCGGAAATACCATTCGCCTCGTTGCCGATGGCAAGCACAAACTCCTGCGGCGGCGTAAAGGAAAATACGTTTTCCCCAGCCATGTCCGCAACCAACAACGGAATTTCGCCTAAAATGGACAAAATTTCTTCCCTTTCGCCACGATAAATTTCGGTGAAAAAGACACCGCTCATACTCGCGCGAACGCTCTTGGGCGAGAAGGGATCGGCGCAGTCTTTCGTCAAATAGACCGCTTTATAACCTGCCGCATTTGCCGTACGAATGATTGTACCCACGTTGCCAGGATCGGCTACGCCGTCCAAAAGCAAGCATTTCCCCGTCGGTTTTTTAGGGGTGCAATTAGGGATTTTTACTCTACAAAGAATCCCTTGCGGCGTTTTTTCGTCCGAAAGGAAACGAAAAACGTCGTCGGAAACGACTGTCACGGCGCAATCGGGCTTTTCGCCTTGATAGCTTTCCGCAACAAATACACGCTCGATTTCAAAATTGCTTTTTTGGCATTCGAGCGCCATTTTCCAGCCTTCGACAAGGAAAAGATTTTGCTCTTTTCGAGCCTTTTTATCCTTCAAAGCCGCCGTTTCTTTGATTAAGGGATTGTTTTTCGACGTTAAAATCATCTTTCTTAAAATAGTGAAAAAAGCCTTTTCGCATTTTGCGGCAAAAAGGCTTTTATTTCATAAATTAGAGCGCTGCTTTCGCTTTTTCAACGAGCTGGGTGAATGCCGCTGCATCGTTTACCGCGATATCAGCAAGCACCTTTCTGTTAAGGTTGATACCAGCAACGTTCAAACCGTGCATAAGCTTGCTGTAGGAAAGACCGTTCATTCTTGCCGCTGCGTTGATACGTGCGATCCACAAACGACGGAAATCTCTCTTACGAAGTCTTCTACCAATGTAAGCATAGTTGAGCGACTTCATTACCGCTTCGCGAGCGATTCTGTACGATCTGCTCTTGCTGCCGTAGTAGCCTTTGGAAAGTTTGAAAATTTTTCTACGCTTTTTAACTGCGTTCACTGCTCTCTTAATACGCATAATCTCTTATCTCCTTTCTTATTTCTTGTAAGGCATCATGCTCTTAACCGTGCTTTCCTGCGTGGAAGCAACGAGAGCGCCCTGACGCAAACGTCTTTTTCTCTTTCTGTTCTTGGTTTCTGCTTTGTGGTTTTTACCGCTGTGCGAACGGTTTACCTTACCGGAACCGGTCAGCCAGAAACGTTTTTTGGTACTGCTATGTGTTTTCTGTTTAGGCATATGTTTATCCTCCGAATTTTTTTTCTTTCTTTATAACAACCTG
>JAZORL010000107.1:0-6586 GCA_045656625.1 Candidatus Scatosoma sp.
CTCCCGTCGCCGAAGCTTCCGACTTTTGAACAAATCTGCAACCCTTCTCCAAGTTTTTTTTGAGGGAAAAATTGCCTTTATTTGGGCAATATATTATTTTTTTTACGCGCAGGCGCGCGTGTATAGGGGCTATATGAAAGAAAAAAAGAACTGTAAAAAATCCACCTATATCGGTGGGCAAGCGGTTATGGAAGGGGTAATGATGCGCGGTAGACGGGCGATGGCGACGGCGGTTCGCGATCCCGAAGGGAAGATTCAAATCGAATCCGAACGCTTAAAACCCCCGGAACAGCGTAAAAAAATTACCAAAGTTCCGTTTATTCGCGGCGTGATTAATTTCGTCACTTCGCTTGTGGACGGCTATCGGATTCTAATGCGAAGTGCAGACGTTGCCATGGAAGACGACGAAGAAGAGCAAACGAAAGCGGAGCAATGGCTGAAAGAAAAGCATAAAATAGACGTCGGCGGTATCATGAACGCGGTTTCGGGTATACTCGGCATCGTGCTTGCGCTTGTGATTTTTATTGCGTTACCGCAGTTTATCACGGGCTTTTTGCCCTTCGATAAGACGTCGGCAGGCGTGGAAGGGGTATGGTTTAACTTAATCGAGGGCGGCATTCGCTTGGCGATTTTCATCGCATATATTTTGCTGATTGCCTTGATACCCTCTCTCAAACGAGTGTTTATGTACCACGGTGCAGAACATAAAACCATCACCTGCCACGAACAGGGCAAGGAGCTGACGGTGGAAAACGTGCGCGGCTGTTCCCGTGTACACGATCGTTGTGGCACGACCTTTTTATTCTTGGTCATGATCGTGAGTATTATCGTCTTTTCCCTCGTGAACGTTGCCGTCGCTCGTTGGTTGTACGTGGACAACGGCAAATTGAACGGTTTGATTCGTTTTGGACTGAAAATTTTGATGTTGCCCGTCGTTGCAGGCGTTTCTTATGAAATTTTACGCTTGCTTTCAAAGACAAAAAATCCGATTTTCTTTATTTTCAAACTCCCTGGCTTGCTTTTGCAAAGATTGACCACGCGTGAGCCGGAAGATGGAATGATCGAATGCGCCATCACCGCGTTTAACACCGTTTTGGCGATGGACGCCGATCCGACGATTCCCGAAAAGGTATTTATCACGGCAGGGAAAATGTCTACCCTTCTTGCCAACACCAAACGCCGTTTTGCATCGCAAAATATTGAAGAGGACGAGGCGGAATGGATTTTCTCGTTAAAGCTCAATATCCCCAAGAGCGAAGTTTCGAAAGAGGAGCATATTTTGAATAAGTCGCAGGCAGGCGAGATTATCCGTATTGCGGACGAGCGCTTGACGGGAAGACCGCTTTGGTATATCATCGGGGATACGGATTTTTGCGGCTATACGATTAAAGTAGACGAAAGGGTGCTCATTCCTCGTCCAGAAACGGAAGAGCTTGCCATGATGGTCGTGGCGGCGGCGGAAGAGGACTATAATATTCTCGATATGTGTACAGGCAGCGGCGCTATTGCGATTGCGGTTTATAAGGAATTGGAAAAGTACGGTAGAAAAGCGAAAGTGACTGCGGTGGATATCAGCGAGGACGCACTTGCGCTTGCGAAAGAAAACGCGGCGGCGAACGATGCGGACGTACTCTTTATTCAATCGGATATGTTCACTCGTATTCGTGGTAGATTTGATATTATCGTCACCAACCCCCCCTATATTCCGTCGAAGGACCTTGACGGTTTGCAAAGGGAAGTGAAGGATTACGAACCGCACTTGGCATTGGACGGCGGGGAAGACGGCATGGATTTCTATCGTCGAATTGCGGCGGAAGCGGGGAAATATCTCAATCGTGGCGGTATGCTGATTATGGAAGTGGGCGTAGGCGAAGCGCAGGACGTCGTGAAAATGTTCAAGGGCGTTGCGTATTCGATGGTAGTGCGTGATTTCAACGGCATCGACCGTTACGTGAAAATCGTTTTATAAATAAGGATACGCCCGAATTTTTCGGGCGTGTTTTCAAAAAGGAACAAGGTATGCTGAAAAAACTTGACGATATCAAAAAACGCTATGAATTTTTATCCGAAAAATTGGCGGATAACGACGTCATTGCGGACATGGGTACTTGGCAGAAGTATTCCAAAGAGCAATCCGACCTTACCGAAACGGTGGAAAAATACACCGAATATTTGGAGTGCGAGCGGCAAATGAAGGACGCCTTCGAGCTTGCGGAAGTGGAAACGGATTTGGAAATGAAGAAAATGCTCTTGGACGAGGGGTACGCTTGCAAGGAACGCTTGCCTGCGCTTATTAACGAGCTGAAAATTTTGCTCTTGCCCAAGGATAAAAACGATGAAAGAAGCTGTATTTTGGAAGTGCGTGCAGGCACGGGCGGCGAAGAAGCCGCGTTGTTTGCTGCCGAGCTTTGCAGAATGTATCTCAACTACTGCGCAAATCACCGTTTGAAGGTAGAGGAAATGGACGTCAACGCTACCGAGCTTGGCGGCATGAAGGAAGCCATCTACAACGTAAAGGGTACGGGTGCGTATAAATTATTGAAATATGAAAGCGGCGTACACCGCGTTCAACGCGTACCTGCTACCGAGACACAGGGTAGAATTCACACGTCGGCGGCGACCGTAGCCGTCCTTCCCGAAGCGGAAGAGGTGGAAGTGGAAATCAACGATAAGGACATTCGAATCGACATTTTCCATTCGGGCGGCGCAGGCGGTCAAAACGTCAATAAGGTCGCATCGGCGGTGCGTACCACCCACTTCCCGACGGGGATTGTGGTCACCTGCCAAGACGAGCGTTCGCAGCTCAAAAACAAGGAAAGAGCGTTCAAGGTGTTGCGCTCGCGCGTATACGATTTTTATAATGGTCAAAATGCAAAGGCGCGAGAGGACAGCCGTCGTAGCATGGTCGGTTCGGGGGATCGAAGCGAAAGAATCCGCACCTATAATTTCCCGCAAAGCCGAGTCACCGATCATAGAATCGGGTTAAGCCAATACAATCTCGACGCCTTTATGACGGGGGATATCGATTCGATGGTGGAAGCGCTTGCTATCGCCGATAGAGAGGCGATGCTCGCTTCGTCGGAAGAGTAAAAAAGAAAAACGCACCACACAGGTATGCGTTGAAATGCAAAAATGCAAGAAGAAAAGCCGACTCGAACGAGTCGGCTTTTTGTTATATTTTCTCGTTATTGAAGCTCGGAAACGAATTTCTTAATTCTTGCCAAGCCGATTTGGATATCTTCTTCACTCAAAGAGTAGGAAAGGCGCAAGCAATCGTCTGCACCGAAGGAAATGCCGGGGATAGTAGCCACCTTTTCGCTCTCCAAAAGTGCGTCCGCAAACTCAATCGAGTTCGTAATCGTCTTGCCGTGATAGCTCTTGCCGTAAAGACCGCCTACCACGAGCATTACGTAGAAAGCGCCGTCCGGTTCGACAGCTTTTACGCCGTCGATTTCGCTGATGAGCTGCAAAAGGGTTGCTCTGCGTTTATCGAATACGTTCACCATTTCCGCGATTTCTTCGTCGGAAGATTTCAAAGCTTCGATGGTCGCCCATTGAGAAATAGAGGAAGCGTTAGAGGTTGCGTGGCTTTGGAAGGAATCAATTGCCTTTGCCACGTCTTTCGGTGCGGCAAGATACCCAACTCGCCAACCGGTCATAGCGTACGTTTTGGAAACGCCGTTGACGGTGATAGTAAGCTCTTTCATTTTTTCGCTGCATTTTGCGATTGAGAAGGGCTTTACGCCGTTATAGCAAAGCTTTTCGTAAATTTCATCCGCAAGCACGAAGATTTCCGCTTCTTCGCAAACCTTTGCAATCGCGCGTACTTCTTCTTCGTTGTACACCGCACCCGTAGGATTGGAAGGGGAGTTGAAAATTAACATTTTCGTCTTGGGCGTAATGGCGTTTTTCAATTCGTCCGCCGAGAATTTATATTTATTTTCCTTCTTGCAGGACAAATATTTGGGCACGCCGCCGCAAACCTTTACTACTTCGGGATAGGTAAGCCAATAGGGCTCGGGAATAATCACTTCGTCGCCTTCGTCCAAAAGCGCGTAGCAAGCGTTGAAGATGGAATGCTTTGCACCGTTGGAAACAATGATTTGCGAGGGTTCGTATTCCAAACCGTTATCCTTTTGGAATTTTTCGCAAATCGCCTTGCGCAAGGGCAACAAGCCCGACGAAGGGGTGTACTTGGTGTGACCGTTATCCAACGCGGTTTTCGCCGCTTGAATAATATGCTCGGGCGTATTGAAATCGGGCTCGCCTACGCTGAAACTTACCACACTTTCACCGGCAGCCTTCATCGCTTTCGCTTTTGCGGAAATCGCAAGGGTCAAGGAAGGGGAAATCGCTGCCATTCTTTTCGCTACTCTGCTTTTCATACGTGTATTTCTCCGTTAGATATTTTTACCGCTTATCATTGTACCTTTTTTTCTAAAAGAAAGCAAGTTCTTCCACCCTACTTTTTCTAAATTCTTGAAAAATAATCAATAATTTTAGAGAAAAGAAGTCAAAGTATTCATTTTTTCGATTATATCAATCGAGAAAACGGAGCAAAATCCGCATTTTTTGAAAAAGGGCGAAAAAAGCCGAAAAAAATTCGTTAAAATGGGAAAAATTTTTCAAAAAGGTCTTGAAATTATTAAAAAAATTTGGTAAACTATAGGAAACCGAGAGACAGAGCGATTTGGCTCGGAAAAAAGCAACACAAAATCTGGGAGGATTTGATTATGATTAAGATTATTTACGGCGCGAAGGGTACGGGTAAGACCAAGATGATGATCGACGCGGCGAATGCAGCGGTAGCGGAAGCGAAAGGTCACATGATTTTTATCACGGACAACAAGCGCGGTATGTATGATTTGGAACGTGAAATCCGTTTCATCGACACGAGCGAATACGATATCGCTGGTGAAGCGGCTCTTTGCGGATTTATTAAAGGGGTTATCGCAGGCAATCACGACAATGAATACGTTTTCATTGACGGCGTAGTACGTATTGCGGGGAAGCCCGTTCAAGAAATGGCGGCATTCTTCTATATGCTTGACAAAGTTTCCAAGACGAACAACCTTGTTATCACTGTTTGCGTATCGGCAGCGAAGGAAGATTTGCCCGATTTCGTAAGCAAATATCTTTAATTAGAAAAGCGGCAAAAGCCGTAGACGGAATAGTTTTTGAATGAAATAGCCGAGCGTATTCGTTCGGCTTTTTCTAAAAATGGGCGTTTTTTCGAAAATAGCCCGCACGGATATTTTAAGGTGGAAAAAATGAGCAAATCAAATGCAGGCGGACAGGTGTTCGCCGAATTTGCGTGTAAAAATAATCCACATAAACAAAAATCTTATCAAGAACGTGAAAAGGTAGGTAAAGAAATCATGTATTTCATCAGCACGAGAGGCGGAGAAAAGGTGACGGGCGCACAAGCGATTGTGCAAGGCTTGGCAAAGAACGGCGGTTTATTCGTTCCCGAAGTTTTTCCGCAGGTGACAGAAGACGAAATGGCACAAATGGCGGAGATGAATTATCCCGAACGCGCGGCGTTCGTGCTTGGTAAATATCTCGCTGAGGAGCTTGGCGCAGACTATTTGAAAGAGGTTTGCGAAAAGGCGTATTCGTCTTTTACGAGTAAGGACCCTGTTCCCCTTGTCAAGGTGGACGGTGAAACGGGCTTATACGTTATGGAGCTTTTCCATGGCCCGACCTGCGCTTTCAAGGATATGGCGCTCACGGTGCTTCCCTATCTTTTGAAGAAGAGCTGTGAAGTGACGGGTATCAAGGACGAAATCTTGATTTTGGCAGCGACGAGTGGTGACACGGGTAAAGCGGCGCTTGAAGGTTTCCGTGACGTACCTGGCACGAAAGTGGCGGTATTCTATCCTGACGAAGGGGTAGCGAAAATGCAACGCCTTCAAATGTGCGTACAAAGCGGTAATAACGTGTGCGTAGCGGCAGTCGAAGGGAATTTCGACGATTGTCAACGCGCGGTAAAAATGATGTTCGCGTCCGAAGAATTTAATGCGGAATTGGCGAAGAAGGGGGTGCGCCTTTCGAGTGCAAACTCTATTAACTTTGGTAGACTTGCCCCCCAAATCGCGTATTATTTCTCGGCGTATCTTGATTTAATGACAGCAGGTCAAATCGAATACGGCGACGCGATTGACTTTGTCGTACCTACGGGTAATTTCGGCGATATTCTTGCCGGTTGGTATGCAAAACAAATGGGTTTGCCGGTGAGAAAGCTCATTTGTGCGTCGAATAGAAATAAAGTTTTGGCGGACTTCTTCAAGAAGGGCGTTTACGACGTAAAACGTCAATTCCACCGTACCATGTCCCCGTCTATGGACATTTTGGTATCGTCGAACTTGGAAAGATTGCTCTTTGAAATCAGCGGTAGAAACGCAGAATTGACCGCACAACGCATGAAAGACCTTGCGGAGAAGAAGGAATACTCTATCACCGAAAAGGAAAAGAAAATTTTGGACGAACAGTTCTTCGGCGGTTTTGCATCTGAAGACGATACCGTAGAGGCAATGTATGAAATTTTCGATGAATTCGGGTATGCGATGGATACGCATACGGGGGT
>JAZORL010000108.1:0-14769 GCA_045656625.1 Candidatus Scatosoma sp.
CGCGTACCTGCCGGGGTCTTTTACTTCCCCGCAGCGCTTGATTATGCGAGCGTAGAGGACGGAAGATTCCGCATGAAGGGGTTTATGAACGGTTCGGAAGAGGCGCTTCGTTGCGGCGATAAAAATATTCAACAAAAGGAAAAGAGTGAGTATTTCCCCGCAGCGCTTAAAAATCACGGCAGCGTAAAACGGGTTATGGACGAGGGGACCTTCCGTGACTTTATCGATTATTCGACGTTGGTTGCTGGACAAGGGTATGCTGAGCTCAAAGAGGGCTATATCGAAGCAACCCCCTATCATAAGAGCTGTGAATATTGCAAATACGGCGGTATGTGTGGATACTGCAAGGACGTGGCTGAGGATCGTAAGGAAGAAAAAATCGAGCCGCAGGAAATTGCAAAAATTGTGCAAAAAACACGGAGCGGGGAGGAGTAAACGATGGCAGTAGAATATACACCTGATCAAAAACGTGCCATCGAGGCAAAAGGGAAGGTAATCGTTTCCGCATCCGCTGGTAGCGGTAAAACGGCGGTGATGATTGAGAAAATCATTCGACTGATCCGTTCGGGTGTACACGTGAATGAGATTTTGGCGGTCACCTTCACGAAAAAGGCGGCGGCGCAAATGAAGGAAAAGCTTTCGCGCGCACTCATTAGCGGGATCAATGCGGATAAAACGACGGCGGAAGAGCGAAAAATGCTCAAAGAGCGGCTTGCGGAAGTCCCTACGGCGGATATTTCCACCATTCACTCCTTTTGCTCCAAGCTGATCAAAACCCATTTTTACGAGGCGCAAACGGACAATTCTTTCCGCATTATTAGCAGCGACGATGCGGAAGGTGTGGCGCTTAAAAATCAAGCGCTCGACGAGCTGTTTGAGGAAGGGTATGAAAACAAAGATGCGGATTTTACCCATCTTTTGTCCGTGTATTGGCGGAAAAAGAGCGACAATGCGCTCAAAACTATTTTCTTGGAAGGGTATGAAAAACTCCGCAATCGCGCGGATTATTCCGCTTATTTGAATGCGTGTGGGCAGTACACGGAAGATACCTTCAATCGTATCTGCGAGGACTTGAAGGGGTTACTTTTCGAGAAATGTAAGTATTACCGTACGTTGATTGAAAGGGAATGGAAGTTCTTTTTGGAGATCGGCTGGAGCGCACAGGACAAGCTTTGCGGTCAGCTCGTGGAATGGGTGGACGAAATTTTATCCTGTCGGGATTATTTTGCGGTCAAGGACGTGAAAAAGCCTGAAAAGTTCGCGCAAAACCGTGCAGGGAAAGAGAATAACGAGGAAAGACAGTTCCACGTGGAGAGATTGAAGTTCTTGAAAGAACGATTGGTGTCCGCTGTGGATAAGGAAATGGAAAAGTACGAAAGCCGTGAAGAGGAGCTTGCGAGATTTTTGCGCTCGGGGGAAACGGCGCGTGCCTTGGCGGTTTGTTTTAAGCGGTTTGACGAGAAGTATACCGCACTCAAGCAGGAGCGTGGGGTGCTGGACTATAACGACTTGGAGCATAAAACCCTCAAACTCTTGAACGATAAGGAAATTTTGCAGGAAATTCACGAAAAATACCGCTACGTGTTCGTCGACGAGTATCAGGACGTGAACCCCGTGCAGGAAGCAATCACGTCCAAAGTCGCAGGAGAGAATTTGTTCTTGGTCGGGGACGTAAAACAGTCGATTTATGGGTTTAGAGGGAGTAAATCGCAGTTCTTCATCGACAAACAAGCGGCGTATGCGGCAGGAGAAGGGCAGAGCTTGGAAATGAGAATGAATTTCCGTAGCTCGGATGCTGTGCTTGATGCGGTCAATTCGCAGTTCTCGCTTGCAATGACGGAAGAGCTGTTCGGGATTGATTATAAGAACAAATCCTTTATGGAAAACGGGGAGTTTGCTTCCTCGGACGGGAAAAAGAAACGGATTTACGAGCCGGGTAGCGGTCGCGCGCAGGTGCATTTCGTTAAGGAAGGAAAAGAGGCGAAAACGGAAGAGCGCGGTGTCTATTCGGTGCGTGCGAACGCCAAGAAACGAAAGGGGAATATTGGCGTGGTTGCGCGGCGGATTCGGAATATTATTGAAGAGGAACGCTCCAAGGAATGGTATGACCCCGAAAAGGGGAAATACGTGCGTGTAGACTATTCGGATATCGCCATTCTTTCGAGAAAGAAATCGGGGCAAATTGCCGAAACGGTCGCTGCGTTGGCGGCAGAAGGCGTACCCGTGACGAGCGCCTCGGCGGTAAACGTTTGCGAATATGCGGAAGTGAAAACGCTCATCGATTTGCTCTCGCTTTTGGATAATGCGGAGCAGGATATTCCGCTTTGCAGCGTGCTTTTATCGGCAATCGGCGGATTGGACGTCAACGATTTGACGGAGATTCGTCTTGCTTATCAAAACGAAAAAACGGCGGGCAGTGAGAGGAAAACGATTGCCTATCGTGATGCCTGCAAACGCTATGCCACTGAAAAAACGGACGATTTATCGGAAAAATTGCAGGGATTTTACGCATATTTTGCAAAGCTTCGTAAGCTTGCGGACGTTTTGAATGCTGGGGAGCTTTTGACAAAGGTGATTGCGGAAACGCGTATGGAAGCCGAGCTGCTCACTCGGGAAAACGGTGAGGCGAGCTTGCGCCGTTTGCGTCGGTTTGTCGAGGCGACAGCCGAGCCTGAGCCTATGTCCGTACATGAGTTTTTGGCAAGACTTCGGGATATGGACTATACCATCGAATACAATGAAAACGGGGGCGAAAACTCCGTAAAAGCCTTGACGATGCACTCGTCCAAGGGCTTGGAATACCCCGTTGTTATCGTGGATAATTTGAGCCAAAATTTCCGTGGAGTCGATCACGATGAAGTGTTTGTGGAAGAAAAATATGGGCTTGCGCCGCGTGCGTTTGACGAAAAGTCGATGACCAAAGCAACGACGGTGTTGCGTGTGCTCCATGAGAAAAAGGAAACCCTTTCTTCGATTGCAGACGAGCTGAATTTGTATTACGTTGCTTTGACTCGTGCAAAATATGCTCTGCATATGATTTTTGAAAAACGGACGGTGATGCCCGACGTTAAATATGCAAGAAACTGTGCGGAATTCACCGATTTTTCGGTGTGGGAAAAGTTTGTCCCCGAATACAGTGAGATTGAGCTGGAAAAGCAGGAACGAGATCCGATTGCTTTCAAGCCCGATGAACAAAAAACTCGTGAAATTATGTCGGCATTCCTTTGGAAATACGGCTATGCAGGATACGAGAATTTGCCCGTGAAAAGCTCTGCTACGATGCTCATGAAAGGGGATAATTTCTCTAAATGGCAGGGGCAGGTATTTGATGAAACGGAATTTGGCAAGGAAAACACGCACAGAGACGACGAGATAGAATGGTCGGGAAGAAGTGCGCAGGAACGAGAAAACGCACAGGCAATCGGTACGGCATACCACGCCTTTTTGGAAACCTTCGATTTTGGACGCTTGTACGGCGAAGGGGGAGTGCGGTTGCGTGGAAGCAATTTGGAGAGCGCAGTGGAAGAAACCCTTTCTTCATTGGATACCCTCACAAGCGATTTGTTGAATAAGGAACAGTTGATTCGTATTTTGTCTTGCAAAGCGTTTGATGGTTTGCAAGATATGCGTTTGTATCCCGAGCAGGACTTTTTGGCAAGCTTGCCCGTTTCGGAAACGTATGGTAAACGCGCGGATGCGACGGAAGCGTGGAAAGCGGAGAATGGCGAAAAAATGCTTTTCCAAGGCGCAATCGACTTGCTTGCCGTAAGCGACGATGAAGTGCGGATTATCGACTATAAGTATTCCGACCGCAACGCAGAGAGCTTAAAGGAACATTATCAATCTCAACTCGATTTGTATCGAAAGGCGGTTGCCTCTATTTTGAAAAAAGAGGAGAAAAAGGTGCGTTGTACGATTATTAATATCAAGCATTGTTTTGAGCTGGAAATGGATTAATCTCGTACACGGTATGGGGTTTTTGTCAAAAAAAGACGAAAATCGACAGAAAAAATGAAAAGGAAAGACTCCTTAACGGCAATACACGCTGTAAGGAGTTTTTTCTATGTGGACGATGGATTTTTGGAAAGGATTGATTTTTCAATCGGCTTTTTGGGTGGGAATTATCGGTGGCGGCGTTGTGATTTGTACATTGCTTTTTTCGGGGCTTGTTTATGGAAAAGTTCATTCGAAAAAGGCTGCGAAAAAGGAAGTTCGGCAGGTGGAGTATTCCTTGCCCGACAATCGGAATAGCTACGTGCGAACACGGCTGAATACCGCCTTAAAAATAGAAAATGAAGAGGAAGAAAGCCGCGCTGTTGAGCTTGCGTATGCGAGGGAGCTTTTGTGTAAATTGAAAAACGCTCCCCTTGCGGCGGCGGAGCGTTTAGAGATAGAAGAAATGGGGCGCGCACTCGCCGTGTACGGCGAAAAAAATACGTGGTCAGCTTATGATTTGCGTGCTGTCAACGATTGCTTGGGGCGGCTTTTACGCCTTTCGGCAAAGTACACCGTTTAGGGAAAACGGGGGCAGGGATAACGTGAGGGAAAGAAGTGTTCCCTTTTCGATTGCCGCGCGCAAAAGAGGCTTGGTGACAAGCCTATCTTTCTTGCCGTTAATTTTAGAAAGGACGGGGGCAGGTACGAGTTGACCGATGGGATAAGGGGCGTTTTTTCGCAAAATAACTGCATCGGAGCAGGCAAGTAAGGCATGAATTGGATAGCTTTCCTTGCGGTCGGTGAAAAGCCTGGTGGCGATAAAGCCGTCGAGCTGGACCTCTGTGAGTTTTCCAAGGTAAACGCCCTCTTGCGAAAAGACGGGCAAACCGAGGAAGAGTCGAGCGCAGTTTTGCGGAAAAGCAGGGCGAAGACGAGAGAGAGAAATTTGTTCGTCAATGCTTTCGACAGCTTGTAAGGGTAAACAAAAATCGACCTTTGCTTGGTTGCTGGGACTCGCACAAAGCAGGTATTTTACGGAAAAATTTTTCAAAGAAACGCCGATGCCACGGCAAACGCCGCGATGGGTAGAGCGCAAAATCAAGGGTTTGTTTTCAAGCTCGGATAAGTACATAAAAAACTCCTTTTTCTTTTTATAATAATAAAAGGGGTTTGCTGAATTATCACTAAAAAGCTCGAAAAAACGAGGAATTGGGCGAAAGGAGAGCCGCGATTGCGAAAGGCAATCGCGGCTCGTTTTTGTCGCTTTAGCTTGATGAAACCCTCAGTCCCATTGTAGGTGAAATCTTGCGAAAGTGACGCATTAGTGGTTATGACTTACGTTTTGGGCAAAGGTTTATCGTTTAATTTAGCTTATGAATTTGCTTTCGATATTCCTTTGGCGTGAGGTTAAATTCTTCCAAGAAATGCTTGGAAAAGGTGCTGGGGTTTTCAAAGCCGAGCATTGCGGAAATGTCCAAAATACGCAGAGTTTTTTCGTTCATTAAAAGGTCTTTGGATAGATGTACGCGCTTTTTGGTTAAATACTCGATGGCGGAAATACCCATGTATTTTTTGAACTGCGTGGAAAAATAGGGCAAAGTGAATCCCGTTTCTTGCGCAATTTGCGTGACGTTCTTTTGCACAAAGTTGAGGTTGTTGAACTTGGGCAAAAGTTGTTTAAGCCAATCGGGTTTATACATCTTTAGGTAGATTTTATGCTTAACCCATTCGGAAAGCAGGGTGGACATCATACCCACGTAAAGCGTTTGATAAAAGTTGTTTTGATTGGCGATCATTTCCTTCAAAAGCAGAGATTGATTGAATAGAAAGGTGAAGATTTCGTTGGGAAGGGAAAAGGCGATCGGGTTTGGATCGTTCATGATTTCGTCGTATAAATCTGCGTGGCAGCAATTGCAAAGATTTTTGAATTTTTCCTTGGTGGCGTACAAGTCGATATGCTCGTAAACCTTGTCGTCGTATTCGGTGACGGCATGCACGTCGTTGGGTCGTAAAATAACGCACGAACCGTTTTGAAAAGGGATGGGCGTATCGTTGATAATATTCACCGCATGCCCCGAAACACAAAAAGAAAATTCAAAAAAATCGTGGGAATGAAAATGCTGAGGTGGAGTGTAAGAAGAGGATATATATGGGGTGTGCTTTATTTCATTCAAATCTAATCGAATTGCCATATTTTACTCCTGTTTTGCCATTTTTTTGATTATAACATAAAAAAAATCGAATGTCAATAGCAAAGCTTTATATTTATTATAATGTTAAAAAAAGGTAAAATTCTTTTTTTCAAAATAGAAAATCTTAAAAATCGATTAGTTTTACATAAAAATAGAGTGGAAAGATTTACGCATGTGTGTTATCATAGTTTTAGACTAATAAATTATATTCTTTGGCAAAGTGAAAAGTTTTGCCGATAGGAGGAAAACATGAAGAACACGATTTCTACAGTACTTGCGGCGACACTTGTGTTGGGCTGTGCCGCTACAAGCGCAGGCTGTAAGGCAAAGGAAAAGATTGTTAGAGACAGCGTGACCATTAACGTTCGTCTTTATGAAGCAGGGTTCGGTTTCGACTTCCTTTACAGCCTTGAGGATAAATTCGAGGCATTGTATAAAGAAGAAGGCTACGAAGTGAATATTTTGAAATCCCCGAGTTCGCATGGCGATACGGTCATCCGTGAGCTTTACAAGGGCTATGACGATTCGGGTATCGACCTCTACATCACGGGCGCAATCACGCCCAACCGTGTAAGCGAGGATAACGAATACGATAAAGAGCTTTGCGAAGATTTGAGGGAGATGGTCTTTAACCAGTCCGCAATCGAATACGACGGCACGGAAAGTGCGAAGGTTTCCGAAAGAGTGCATTCGGACATCGTGCCTTATCTTTGCGCAGACAATGGGAAAATGTACGGCTTTACGTGGGCGAACACGACGGCAGGTATGGTTGTAAATACTGCGAAGCTTGCGGCTTGCGGTATTACAGAATATCCGAGAACGACGAACGAGCTTTTTGAAGTGTTCGAGACGATTAAGGCGGCGGATAAAGGGGTTTATCCCGTTACGTACGATTTGGGCAAAGGCGAGGGCAGAGCGGCGACTTATCAAGATTGTGCGGTAGCGACTTGGTTTGCTCAATACGACATTGACGCCTACAACGAATTCTTGAGAATGGAAGAAAAGAAGGATGGCGTTTGGACGGAAATGGACGAGGGCTGGAAGGTTTTTGAAAACGAGAACTTGAAGGACGTTTTGGAAGTCAGCTATCAATTCATGGATAAAAAGTACGCGTTGCCCGGTTCTTCTTCGCAAGTGCTTTCTCAAGCGCAAGACGCGATTGTGGATAACAAGGGCGCAGTATTCATGCTCAATGGCGACTGGTTCTTGAATGAAGTTAAGTATAACTTTAACGACGATGAACTTCAAGACATTGACTTTATGAACGTACCCGTGATTTCTGCGCTTGGCGTGAAGCTTTTTGGCGAAGGTACGGCATATAACCTTGGCAAGGAAGCTTGCGATGAATTGCTTTCTTACGTTTGCAAACTCGTTGACGAGAATAAATCGATTGATGAAATCGTAGCGCTTGTTCAATCGGAAAAGGGTATCGAGATTGCAAGAGAAGACGTGGAAACGGTCGCTACGGCACGCGGCGTATGCTTTGCGCGTGGTATCGAGCACCTTGCATTTATCACCAAGGGCAGCGAGAAGAAACACATCGCGGCGCTCTTCCTTCGTATGATGGCGAGTGATTCTTATGCGGAAACCTTTATGGAAGACGCGAACGGCGTTTCGCCTTATGCAAGCTCGATTACGACGGAATCGGATTTCACGTTTGTAAATAGCGCAAAGGCGTTGTCCTTGAATCAGCATTATAGAGCGGTAAACTCGCGTATTCAAGGCACGAGATTCAAGGTGTTTAGCTCCGACTATTTGTTCCCTGCTATCGACAATCTTGCATTGCACCTTTACGATAAAGCGGCTTCGACGAGCTATACTGATGCAGCTAACAAGCTTTATAACGATAGCTTGAACAAAGTGCAGGATTTGTGGAAGGACTACGACTAATTAACAGCAAAAAAAAAGCGTCGCGCGAAACGCCGCGCGACGCTGAAAAAATAGAAGTACAGCCCCGCGGGGCTGTTTGTTGCTCCCGCAACAAACAAAAATATTTATTGGGTGAGAGTTTTACAAAAAAACGTAGACTTATTGCCAAAACGGTGATTTCTATGAATAAGTTAAAGAGAAAAATAAACAAGTACAGCGGATTTGAAAAGAAAAAGTTTTTATTCGTGTATTTGTTTATCGCATTTCCCGTGCTTCAATTTGCGATCTTTTGGGTGTACGTAAATTTTTCGAGTATTATGTATGCCTTCCAAGACGGCGATGGGAAATTTACGTGGAAAAATATGGAATGGGTAGTGGAAGCGTTGAAGGGCAACGATAATAAGTTGGCTTTCGATCTTTTTGATACGTTGAAACGTTCTTTCATTCTTTGGTTTTTGGATTTCTTTATCCTTTTCCCGATCGGCGTATTGACAACGTACGTTTTGTACCGTAGAATTTGGGGACATTACGCATTCCGCGTATTTTATATCGTTCCGAGTCTTATGGGTGCGGTTATGTGGTCGCAGCTCCTTGTTTATTTGTCGCAAGGATATTTACAAGGGGGAGCTCTGGTGCGCGTATTGAAGCCGTTTTTATCCAAAGACGCAATCAACGAGGGTTTGTTGGGGACAGCAAAGACGGCATTCCCCACGATCGTTACGATTAAATGCATTATGGGGCTTGTTTGCAATAACGCCGTTTTGACGGGCGCGTTTTCGCGTGTGCCCGATGAAATCTACGAATCGGCTGAATTGGATGGCGCAGGTTTTTGGCGTACCTTTATCAGCATCGCCGTTCCCTGCGTTTGGTCGACGATCGCTACGCTTATGACCTTTTCGCTTTGCTCGGTATTTACCGCGGACTATTACATTTACCTTTTGACGGGTGGCGCAAGAGATACTTCGACGATCGGGTTCTTGCTCTATCAAATGACTTTGGATCGTAAAGCAGCGCCAAATGGTTTCTTGGGTGAGCCTGCGGCAATCGGCGTATTCTTGACTGCTATTACCGTACCCGTTGTATTAATTGGTAGAAAGATTGTTGACAGGGTCTTCGCCAACGTGGAAATTTAATAGGGAGGGATAAAATCGTGAAAAAAATTGCTTCGAAAAAATCACCGATTTCTGAAAAAGTCACGGCGATTGCGTTTTTTGTCTTTTTCTGCGTTTTAGCCGTCCTTTGCATTTATCCCTTCTTTTGGGCGTTCAACAATGCGTTGAAAACGAAAATTTCTGGAAACAGTATGGCGATTACAAGGGACTGGGCATTTGAAAACTTCTCGAGAATCTTTTCGGAATTTGAAGTTGCAGGAGTGGATTATTTCGGTATGCTTTGGAATTCCCTTTGGATCCTTGTCGTGCACGTGTTTGTAAACGTTGCGGCGAGCGCGATGCTTGCCTATGCGATTGCGCGTTTCCGTTTCCCTGGGAAAGAGTTCTTATACGTTATCGTTATCTTCGTGAATACGATTCCCATTATCGGTAGCGGTCCTGCTGCGTACAAATTGATGTATAAGCTGGATTTTATCGAAAATCCTGCGTTGATTTGGATTTCTTGGGCGTCGGGCTTCGACTTTGCCTTTATCGTGCTTTACGGATATTTCAAGGGGGTGAGCCCTTCCTATTCCGAATCGGCGTACATAGACGGGGCAGGGGAACTTCGAGTATTCTTCTCGATTATTCTTCCCCAAGTCGTTCCTTGTATTTCGGCAATTATGATTACGCAGGCAATCGGGGTATGGAACGATTTCGGCACGGTAGAGCTGTATTTGACGCAAACGCCAAACCTTGCTTACGGCTTGAAAGAATTTGAAAAGCACAATCGTTCGAGAAAGAGCGCGCTCCCGATGCACTTTGCGGCGTCGATTATTTCTTCGCTCCCCATTATCGTGCTTTATTCCTGCACGCAAAATCTCATTTTGACGAATATGACGGCAGGCGGGTTGAAAGGGTAAAAAATTATGTTTGAAAAATATTATAAAAATAATTCAGAGGAATTTCCTTTATACGCTTACTCGCTTCCGGGTTGCGAACAAGGGGATTACGTCGTGGGTATGCCGTTCGGACCGATGAAAACGGTCGAACGGATGAAAGAATATAAAGAAGTCGGCTTTAATATCGCAATGTCCGGCTGTATCGCAACGTATTACGGTGAGGACTGGGAAACTTCCGCTTGTAAAAAGATGATGGATATCGTTTACGAAGCGGGTATTAAAAAATACATTGTAGGCGATCAGTCGTTTTATGAGCTTTCTCGAAACAGGGACGGCGTTATCGGGGAAGGAAAACCCTTCGATAGCGAAGCGAGCTTAGACGCATTCGTTGCGGAACGTATTAAAAACTATTCCCAGCACCCTGCGTTCTACGGGATTTACTTGACGGATGAACCGCATTACTATTTCTTCAAAGCGTTTGGGCAAATTTGCCGTTCGTTGCGCAGAGTTTCACCCAAGACGTACGTGTATTGCAATTTATTGCCGATGGATACCCTTCGTTGGATGGATGAACGTTATCCTCAAGGCGGAGATTTAATGGAACGCCGCAGCAAGTATTTGAATATGTTCTTGGACGAAACGGGCTGCGATTATATTATGTATGACGATTATACCTTCTGCTCGGCGAAAGAAAACAAGCTGTTCTATTTGCGTTGCTTGCAGAATGCGGCGGAAATATGTCGTGATCGTGTCGTGAATTTTTCCTTTGTGGCGCAAAGCTTTTCGATGAAGCTTGGCGGTAGGGATTATTATTGGACGCCCAACGAGCAGGAAATGCGTTATCAGCTGCATTTGCTTTTAGGCTTTGCGGTGAAAGAGCTCGGTTTCTTTACTTACATGCCGCATGGGGCAAACTCGGTGGAAGAATTCCCAAACGACGGCGCAATGCTTACTCGTCAAGGGGAAAGGACGCCGCTCTACTACATAACGCAAAAAATCATCAAGGAATTGTATGAAATTGCGCCTGTGGTGACGAAGTTTACCTATCGGCATTCGGCGTACGACGTGGAAACGTTTACTTCCGATTTAAGACAGCTCGATTATGCGTTGAATGAAAAGCTCGATAACGTGGTGTCCTTTGCGACGGATAGAGAAGGGGTGCTTATTAACGAGCTTTACGACGAAAAAGAGGATCAATATTTGTATCGTATCATTAACGTGACGGAGGTGCGTTGCGAAGAAACGGCGGGCGTTGCACAAAAAACGACGGTGCAGTTTGATAAAAAATTCCGTTTTGCGGACGTGTATGCGGACGGAAAATGGACGAAGCGCGAGCTTGTAGACGGCGTGATGGAAACGGCATTGTTGCCAGGGGACGCCGCTTACGTATTAATCTACTAATTTAGGGTGTAAGATGAGAAAAAACAAAATTCGCAAATTATTATTAATAATGGCATGCGCAGCGGCGACGCTTTCGGCTGGTATGGCAGTTGCTTCTTGCGGTGGTTCTACGCAGAAATCGGACGTTTCCTTTGTGGAAGACGAGGTGGAAAAGAAAGGTCCGCAATTTTTAGAAGGTGCGCTGTCCCATATTTACGTTAACGACCGTATTGTTTTGGATGAATACGTAGATTACGTAGAAGACGTTGATTTCACCCTCACGATGACGGACGAAAACGGGAACGTAGAGGATATTACGAAGAAACGTATTTGGTATACCCGTGAGTCGGGTACGTACACGATGACGTACACGATTAAAAAGGGGAAGCATAAAGGGACTTCTACTTTTACGCTGTATGTGACCTATCCCGAGCTTTGGTGGGAATTCTCGCTCAAAAATATGCCTTATAAATATGGCGAAACGTTAGAGTTTGAAAAGTATTTCGAGGCGATGAATATTTACACTTCCTTGCCGAACTGCGAAACGAAGATGGAAAGCGTGGAAGTTGACGGGGAAACGATTGATTTGTCGGGCGAGACCAGCTACACGTTTGCCTCCCGTTCCGACCACACGTTTAGATTCTTTGCGGAATCCCCCGACGGGCAGAGATGCGAAGGGACGGAAATCATCTCTATTAAATATATAGATGAAGCATATCAGCAGGAATTGGATGATATGGGCATTTCCCTTTACGGCGATTTGTACGTAGAAAGAGGGAACTTCACCCTTGTGGAAGGGAGCTATTGCAACGGCAATAACGTAATTTACGAGCGTAAGAACGGTCCGCACAACCTGCCTTATCTTGCTTACAACGGCGATTACGGCATTGGCGACTACGTGAAGATTGATTTCACGGGCAACAATATGCCCATCTTCTCTTTCTTCCGTGACGAGTATTCGGAAAGTGTTCACGATGAAACGAAGGGATTTATCTTTACGGGTGGGTTTAAGAGCAATTCCGGCGCTTCCATACATCCGACGAAGTGCAATGAATTTACTATATACGGTCCGTATATGCTTCATAAGTACGATGAGGATAAAGAAGATACGAGATCTTGGGGCGGTATGTCTGCGCAAGATGAAAAAGGCAATTCTATCCCTTATCCCGGTACTATGAATGCCTTGCAGGACGGCACGAAATACCGTATGATCGCAGGTTTTAGCGGGGTTAGAAAAGGTCAAGCGAATCTTCTCGGCACGACGACTCCCGTCGAGACCCTCTTTTTGGATTTCGATTGCCTTATCATCAATCTTGATGCGAAGGAAATCGTGACGAAGTTTAGAATCGATACCTATGGTATTCAAGCTTGTGGTTTTGACAAAATTCCATTGGAAACGGAAAATAATCCCTTCTTCAACGGCAATATCGTACTCTACGGCAATCACGGCGAGAGAACGGTGTGGGATACAATTTATCCGATTGTGGAAAACACGACCTTCGACGCAATTTGCGCAGAGGAATTGACCTTCTCGTCCTTCAAGCCGGGCGCACCCAACTTCTTCTTGGATGCGGAAGCGGAATTGACGGTTTCCGATTTCGTAGATACGAATGCGGAAGGTTATAAATTCTTCTATCGTGACGAAGAGGGGAATACCTATCACGTAGAGGGCGATACCTTCGTTCTCGGCGCACCTGGTAGCTACACCTTCTACTATACGGACGGCAAGAATCTTTGTGCTTCGATGGGCGTGTTCGTAGCGAATTTTAGCGAAGAATTGGTGCAATGGATACAGGAAAGCAACATTAGCCTTTACGGTTTGGAAAGCTTGACGGAAGACAAAGTGATTACGCTCAAAGCTGGTACGATCAAAGATGGCGGCTGGTATAGCGGTCCGAATGGCGGCGATTTGGTCGATCAAGGGTATTTGGCGCTCAACGGCGAGTATGGCTTGAACGATTACGTGGCGTTTGATTTCACGGGTAAGAATATGCCCGAAGTCGCATTCTTTGCAAAGAATTACAACAATTCGATGTATGCTCAAAACGGCGGGAAACAGGGTATTGTATTTGCAAATGGTATCACCGCTTGGGACGGCGGCTTGCAAACGGGTATTCTCGGCAACGGCACGAAAGTCAATATCGATAGCCCGTTTATGATGGAAAGCATTGATACGTGGTTTGTTAAGAACGGTATGCAGAATTCCAAGCTTGCAAGAGCAAACCTTGACGATAACACGAAGTATCGCGTGATTCTCGGCTTTAATAAGCATGACGCGGCTGGTATTGAAATTAAGTGGTATTTGTACAATCTCGATGAGAATACGGTTGTCGAGCAAAGCAGTATTCAAACGTGGAATTTCTTCACGGGTGACAATGCGAAAGTTGAAAATATGACGCTTGATGATTTGGTGGGTTCGATTGTCCTTTACGGGAAATTCGGTACGACGCTCACAATCGATCAGCTCTACGGCGTATATGAAAACACTTCTATTGATGAGGTAATTAAGGAATTCAATAAGAAGAATCGATACACGGTTGTATTTAAGGACGTGGACGGCAACGTGCTCCAAAGCAGTGAATTGCAATACGGAACAATCCCCGAATTCAAGGGCGAAATTCCTACTCTTGACAAGGAAGACGACTGGTTTACCTATGGCTACGGTTGGGATAAGGAAATCACGGAGGTCACTGGTCACGCGGTATACACCTTGACGGAAATTGCAATCCCGAAAGGGAATAAGAGTATGCATAACGCTACCGTTAACGGCGATCAAATTGTTTTAGGCGCAGGCGGCATTGGCAGCGGCGCAAACTATACGGTCGGTCAAAATAGCGGCGGCTACGTAAACCAAGCTTACTTGGGGCTTGACGGCGACTACGGGTTGGATAACTATATCGTATTCGATTTCACGGGTAAGAACTTGCCTGAAATTGCCTTCTTTGCGAAGAATTATGACGATTCCATGTACGCGGAAGGAACGACAAAGCAAGGTATCGTCGTTGTCACGGGTATCACGACCTGGGACGGCAAGGACGCAGCGATTACAAGCGGTAAGACGGCTGGTACGTATATCAACTACGGTTATCCGTACATGATTCAAGATGCAGCAGACGGCGGATTTGTGCGAGACGCCTTTGCAAGCTCCGCTCTCGGCAGAGCAAACCTTGTGGACGGCACCCATTATCGTGTGATTATGGGCTTCACGGGCAGCGACAAGGCAATTACGCTTAATTGGTGCTTATACAATCTCGATACGAAAGAAGTCGTAGAGCAAAGCTCGATGTCGACGTGGAATTTCTTCACGGGCAGCAATGAGAAGGTCGGCAATATGACCATTAACGATTTGAGCGGCTCGATCGTGCTTTACGGCAAATTCGGTACCACGTGTACGATTGA
>JAZORL010000109.1:0-3676 GCA_045656625.1 Candidatus Scatosoma sp.
AATTTGATTGCGATGGCGGGCGTTAGTATCAACGGCGTAAAACTTACCGATATTGACGGAGCAAGCATTACGTATATGCACGGCGACAATCATATGGGTATTGACATTCCTGCTTCGGCAATTTATCCTACGCAGGAATATCCCATTACTATATTGAAGGTAGCAGCAGGTACGGTTTTTGAAAATTATGAATTACCCGAAATTACATTATCGCTTATTGGCGGTACTTGGGTTGTAGGGGAATGTGAAGCGATGCCGACGGAAGAAAATTATGTTACCGTTTCCGATCTTGTAGAGGCCGACCGCTATGAAATCGGCGCACAAGGCTATGTGAGTGCGGTAGAGGGTTACGAAGGGGACGTTCATTTGAAGTTGGTATATTATACTGATGAGGCAATCCAGAACTACGCTCCTTACGGTGGGCTTATCGTTTATCTCAACAGCACCAACCTTTGGGACGGTTGGAGATTCCTTTTCGCGGGAAATAAGGTGTACGTTTACGACGCAACCATGGGTGGCGATGGCGACGAGCATGTACTCATCGGCGAGGCAAACTTCGGGATTGCAAACGGTATTGAGATGCAGCTTGAAATATCTGTAACGGAAACGGATGGCAAATATTCGATCGTAATCGGTGGTAGCTGCGCGAAAATTTTGGAAATTAACGATATTACGCCAATCGGCGATTGTATCGGCGGCGGAATTATGTTTTACAGCTCGATGAGAAGCTGCAGCATAAAGGATTATAAGTACGGCGACGTATTTGATCCCGTTTTGACGGTTTACAGCAAACAGGAAATCGTTTTGAATGAAGGGGATGCCGTTCCTGAAATCGATGCAAAAGCGATGGACGGCATGACGGAAATTACGCCTACCTACGTTTGGGACGAAGGCGCGATTACCGACGGTAAAATGAATGCAGGGATTTGGATTTGTACGGTTACCGCAACGGACGAAAATGGAAACTATGCGACTGCAACGATTCGCGTGACCGTGAAAGGCGAGCCGAAATATACGGTAACCTTTGACGGAGTAAATGCAAGCGAATACGTTTACGGTGCGAAGATTGTAAAACCTGAAGATCCGACGAAGGCTTCGACGAAAAAATATCAATATACTTTCGACGGTTGGTATTTCGGTGAAGAAAAATGGGATTTTGAAAACAACGTAGTGACGGGGGACGTTGCGCTCGTTGCAAAATTCGTTGAAAGCGACGTTTATTACAAGGTAAGCGTTACGCTTCCCAGTGAAGAAAAGCAAGTTATCTACGTAACCTATGGCGCGCAGGTGGATCTCTCGATATTTGATAAGGAAGGCTTCGTGAAAGAAGTGAAAGCAAACGGCGAAGCGATTACCAGCCTTATCGTTACGGAAGATACGGCGATTGAAATCACCTATACCAAACCCGCTAAGGGGCAATCCAGCGGCGGTTGTTTCGGTTCGGTAACGACGGGTGGCGTAGGCGTTTTGCTTACTGCGGTAGGCAGCTGTATGCTCATTCGCAAAAGGAGAGATTCTGATGAAGAATAAGTGGAAAGTTTGTATTGCTACGGCTTTGGCAGCTGTTGCGTCATTGACAGTTTTGGCGAAAATCAACGTAAACGCAGAGGACGTAGATATGATAAAATTCAGCAATGAAATCACTGCGGTTACACCGCATAGCGGAGAAACGGTCAGCGTTGTTCATTCGGGGATGGAAAGCATATTAAATATGACGACTCCGACGGTTTCAGAAATAGCAAAATACTATTATTTTACCCCTCAAATGCAGGACTTCAACAACAATGGGCTTCCTGCGACACAAGAAGAAATGAGAGCGTGCTATGATGAGAGCGATGATTTTGCGCCCATCGGGAATGTTCTTGAATGGCAGTATGCCGACAAAGCGGAAAACTATACGGTCAACATTGCGTTGGATAAGAATTTTACGAAAGTAATCTTTACCGATACGGTGGAAGAAACGTCCGTAAACTTGGGCAACGCTTTGTATTCGGGTACAGATTATTACTGGCAGGTTATTGCAAACAACGGCAATGAACAGGTGCGTTCGGAAATTTTTGAATTTACCACCAAGGCAGGTACGCGCACGGTAGATATTGACGGCGTTTCCAACACCCGTGACGTGGGCGGTTATCAAACGCCTAATGGCAGAACAGCCCAAGGACTTATCTATCGTACGGCAAGATTGGACGATATTACTGAAGATGGCAAAGTTACGGCGGCGCAGCTCGGTTTTAAAACGGACTTGGATTTGAGAGCCGTTGGCGAAGGCAAGCCCAATCCCTTGGAAATCAATTACGTGAACGCAACGCCTGCCCCCCTTTATAGCAATGGTATCAATACCGATGAAGGCAAGGCGGCTATAAAGACTATTTTCCAGACTTTTGCAAACAAGGATAACTATCCCATTGTTATGCATTGTAGTGTCGGCAGAGATAGAACGGGTACGGCTACGGCACTGTTGAACGCATTACTCGGCGTGGATGAAAGAACCATTGTCAACGAATATATCCTTAGCGTGTTTGCCTATATTTCTAGCTGGAATAAGACGAGCGATGCGCTTATCGGCAACATCAACGGCTTGATGGCTTATATCAAGACACTTGAAGGGGAAACGCTTGCGGAAAAGGCGGAAAATCTGCTTCTTGACGCTGGCGTTACTGCGGAAGAAATCCAATCTGTTCGAGATATTATGCTTGGCAAAACGCAAGTGTATGATAATACGGTGGATTGTGATATTGACTACGAAGGGATGCATTTTGTTACCGTTAAAGCATACGGGCACGCAAAGGAAACGTATGCGGTAAAGGACGGCGTAGCAATCGACGCGCCTTATGCGCTTGATGAAAATAGCGTTTGGACGGTTGACGGAACGGAATACGATTTCTCAAATCCCGTCACGCAAGATTTGACGATTATGGCAACGGAAAAGGAATACGTAGAAGTTGTTGTAAGCGTTGACAGAGCGGAAACGATTATCAAAGCGCAAACAGGCGACAGTATCGACTTTACGCAGTTTGCTAAGGACGGCTATACCTATAAGGTAATGAAGGACAACGGGGATATTATCACCTCGTTGACGGTAGAAAAGCCTTGCGCTGTAACGATTATTTATTTTAAGGACTAAATTGAGGTTAAATTGTGACGGAAAAAGAACTTTTTATCGGGATATGGCAAGTACCGCCTGCCACAGAAGAAAATTATAAAATGCTGGTGGATTGCGGTATCAATGCCATATTCTTAAACGGTGAGTATTCGACTGATATTGAAGAACAAAAAAAGGCGGTAGCGCACTCAGAAAAGTACGGTATCTCCGTGGTGCTCGAAGGGCGGAATCAATTAGACGGCTCGGTGCTGTTTGAAAATCCGTTAAAGGATAGCAAAGCGGTTGTGGCGTTTAACTTATTTGATGAGCCTAATTATTGCGACGTAGAACCTTTAACTGCGCTTGCCTTGAAGATGAAAAAGGCTTATCCTAACAAAAAGGCGTATATCAACTTGTACCCCAGCTACGTGCCTTGCGACGAGATTATGTACGATTATCCAAGATACGTGGAAACCTTTGCAAAATGGGTTTATGACATTGAAGGGGTTGGCGGTTGGCTTTCAATGGATCATTATCCGCTGCGCCGCACGAAAGAAGATGAATTCTATCTTTTTGACGATTGGTTTACGG
>JAZORL010000110.1:0-7359 GCA_045656625.1 Candidatus Scatosoma sp.
GCCGACCATCGCCGTACCGCCGCCAATTAAAATGATGGGTCTATGCCCCGCCTGTTGCATGTGGTGCATCGCAATCAACTGCATAAAGTGCCCTACGTGCAACGAATCCGCCGTGGGGTCGAAACCGATATAGAAAGTAACGCTTTCCTTGCCAAGTTTTTCGTAAAGCTCGTCCTCGTAAACCACTTGCTTTACAAAACCTCTCGCTCTAAGCGTATCCATTACGTTTGCCATAAGTAAATCTCCTAAAAACTCAAAATTTCACTACTAACTTTACACTTTTTCGGTGAAATTGTCAAGCGTTTGCACCCCTTTTCTTTTGTTCTATGAACAAACTGCGCTTTTTTCACAAATTTTTTACCGATAACTTGACGAACGTATGCCTTTTATGCTACAATATCCGTATGAAATTTCAAGTGATTCTCGACATTCTATTCGAACTTTTATCCCATCGCCGCACGACCGCGAGCGAGCTTGCTAAAAAGCACAATCTTTCTCCACGCACCGTCTATCGCTACGTGGAAGTGCTTTCCACCGCCGTACCCATCCGCATTAAGCGAGGCAGAGACGGTGGAATTTGCCTGCCCGATTCGTATAAATTGCCCGTCAATTTTTTAACGGAAAGCGAGCTTTCCGCAGCCATCGAAGCCCTTTCCACGGCGTATGAAAAAAGTGCGGAAGAACGCTTTTTATCCGCAATCCGTAAGCTTACCGCCGAAGAAAAAAACGTCCAAAAATCAGAGTTTCTCGTCGGCGAAACGGATAGCTTTTTTGTCGAGAGCAAGGAAACGAAACGACATTTTGCAAAGCTGCAAATCCTCGAAGAATCGATTCGGGAAAAAACGGTCGTAGAAATCGACTACGCAAACAGTCCTTTGCGTATCGAACCGCACGCACTCGTCTTAAAGGAAACCGCTTGGTATGTTTACGGATTTTCGCATGTGGAAAGAAACTTTCAGCTTTTCCCCCTTTCCAAAATTTCCTCCGTGAGCAAAACGGAAGAATTTTTCCATGCCAGAGCTTTTCAAAAAACGGATATTTTGCCTTAATTTTATAAAAACACCCTACCGTGTCCGTATTGAATATGCAGACACGGTGTTTTTTCGCCCTTTTTGGCATATTCCAAACTTTGTCCGTCTATAATATAGAGAAACTACTTTTAAGGGGTGTTCGTTTGAAAAAAGTTCTCTTTACGGGGGGTGGTAGCGCAGGACACGTTATCCCCAATATCGCCCTCATCAACGATTTACGGGCAAAAGGCGGAGCGGACGTATGCTATATGGGGAGTGGCGGCATTGAAAAAAGTATTGTCAGCGCACAAAAAATCCCTTATTTTGAAATTACTTGCCCCAAGCTCGTGCGTGGTTTTTCCTTCCAAGCCCTCAAAAACAATTTGCGCATCCCCTTTGCGTTCCGTCGAGCGATGAAACAAGCGGAAAAGGGGCTGAAAGTCTTTCAGCCGAGCGCAGTCTTTTCCAAGGGCGGGTACGTTGCACTACCCGTCGTATTTGCCGCGCACAAGCTCGGCATTCCCTGCTTTGCCCACGAAAGCGATTTTTCCATCGGGCTTGCCAATAAGCTCTCGGCTAAAAAATGTAAATGCGTTTTCACTTCTTTTCCCGAAACGGCAAACAAGCTCAAAAACGGCGTATATAGCGGTGCGCCCTTAAAGCGAGAATTGTTCAACACTGCTACGATACAAGCACGAAGAAAATTCGGCGTGCCGCAAGACATGAAAACGGTGCTTGTCTTTGGCGGTGGGAGCGGTAGCGAAGCTATCAACACCGCTTTGCGCTCGCAGCTTTCCACCCTTACCAAGCGGTATTTCATCTTGCACGTTTGCGGCAAGGGAAACGTCGTGCATTCCACCTATCAAAACTATCACCAAGAAGAATTCATCACGGACATGGGTGGGGCTTATGCTTGCGCCGACCTTATCGTTTCTCGTGCAGGGGCAGGCGCGGTGTTTGAAATCCTCGCCTTAAAAAAGCCCAGTATTTTAGTCCCTTTGGAAAATGCGAGCCGAGGCGATCAAAAAGAAAACGCCGCCTATTTTGAAAAGCTTGGCTTATGTCACGTACTCCCTCAATCCAAGCTTTCACTGCTTGACGGAGAAATCGAGGCAACCTTCTTGGATTCCAAGCTACAAATTGCGTTAAACGAGAGTAGCTTTCGAATGGGCAACGATTTGATTCTCCAAAAGCTGATGCAAGCAATCGAAACATGAGCCGAGCCAACGCCTACGCCCTGCCACGCTATAAAAACAAAAAACGAGGAAAAAAACGGATTGGAAAACGGATTCTACTCCTTTTCTTTTCCGTGCTCCTTCTCGCACTTTTTCTCTTTTTTTATTTCCAACGCAACGTCACGCGCGTGCTGATTGCCATTAGCGAAGCCACCATGCGAGCCTCGACAACGATTGCCGTCAACGACGCCGTCTATTATACGTTGAGCGACGAAATGCGCTATGAAGACTTGGTCACCATCACCCGCGATGAAAAAGGGGAAATTACGGCGGTAGCCGCCAATCCCTTAAAAATCAACAAGATTGCGCGTGATACAGCGTCCATTTCCCAATCCAACCTAAAAAATTTGAGCTTAAACGGTATCCCCGTCCCCCTTGGCGCACTCACGGGCATCGAAGCGTTTGCAGGGCTTGGCCCCAGCATCAATTTCCGCATTATTCCCGTCAGCAGCGTTTCCTGCGGTTTTTCTTCCACCTTCCAAAGCGTGGGCATCAACCAAACCAAACATTCTATCTACTTAAACGTAATTGCGGACATTAGCATCGTTATGCCCTCTAAAACGAAAAATTTTTCCGTCACCACACAAATTCTCGTAGGGGAAAGCGTAATCGTCGGCAGAGTGCCAGATACTTTTTTACAATCGGACATTTTCGGCAATAAAACGGCAGTCGCATCGTAAAATTCCTCTTCAACGCATACCTGCCCCTATTCTTTATACAAAACAGCTCCGCAAAGCGGAGCTGTTTTTTAATTCTTTTTACTTTTCGATTTGAAGATAAGCGCCATTAAAAAGGAAAAAATCACCGCCGCGGATATCCCTGCACTCGCCGCAGACAGCGCACCCGTCACAGCGCCGAAAAAGCCCTTTTGCGCACCTTTTATTGCGCCGTTTGCAAGCAAGTAGCCAAAGCCTGAAATGGGCACGGTCGCTCCTGCGCCGCCAAAATCCACCAAATATTGATACAATCCCAATCCTTGCAAAACCACCCCCGAAAGCATAAACAAAACGAGGATTTTCCCTGCCGTAAGATCGGTGTAATTGATAACGATTTGCGCAATCATACAAATCAAGCCGCCAACGGCAAACGCCTTTGCAAAATTCCCTAAAATCGTGATATACGCTCCAAACATTTCTCTCTCCTACACGTTTTCAATCGCGACCGCATGCGAAATGCAAGGGATACTCTCCCCTTGTCCGCTCGACACGGTGGAAAGCAACGCCCCCGTCGCAACGAGCAGCACACGATTTATCTCTCTCTTTTTTAATTTATCCATAATATAAGAATTGAAAACAACGGCGCTACACCCTGCCCCACTTCCGCCTTGAAATTCGTCCTCGATTACGTTATAAATAATCTCGCCGCAATCCACGTGGTTAGGCTGAATATCCACACCCTTTTCCCAAAGCAGGTCCTTCAAAATACGGCTACCGAGCGCACCCAAATCCCCCGTCACAATCAGGTCGTAATACTCCGCCTTTCTCCCCGTATCCTGCAAATGATGCAAAATCGTAGACATACCGCTCGGCGCCATCGCTGCACCCATATTGTTCACGTCTATAATCCCATAATCCACCACTTTCCCTATCGTTGCGCAAGTGATTGCAGGGCAGGAAATTTTCTCATTTCCCCCACCCGTGTACGAGATGAGCGCACCGCCCGCCCCCGTCACCGTCCATTGTGACTGCGGTGGACGAGTGTTTCCCAACTCTAAGGGGTAGCGGTATTGCCGTTCGGCGGAAGAAAAATGGCTTCCCGTAGCCGCCACGATTTTTTTATAATATCCTGCGTTTACAAACGCCGCCGCAATCGCAAAGCTCTCCGCGAGCGTCGAACACGCACCGTAGACCCCAAGAAAAGGAAACTCAAAATCGCGCGCCGCAAAGGAAGCGGAAATGATTTGGTTTAACAAATCCCCCGAAATCATCATATCTATATCATTGGGCGTTTCCCCTGCATTTTCGATCGCCTTTTGAATGGCGTACGTCAGCATTTTACATTCCGCCTTTTCATAGGTACTCTCCCCGAACATATCGTCCGTCAACACCTTATCGACGCATCCACCGACAACACCCGCGCATTCTTTCGGTCCTGCGATTGTTCCCGTTGCCACCAAGCGCGGCTGTTTATCAAAACGGATTGTTTGCATACCTGCCCCCTTTCTTTTACAATAATAGATACAAAATTCCCACTGCCGTACCTGCCAGTACGCCGTAGACAATAATCGGCCCTGCCACGATAAACATTTTCGCCGCCAAGCCGTATACTAGCCCCTCTGTCTTAAACTCAATCGCAGGCGAAGCCACACTGTTTGCAAAGCCTGTAATCGGCACGATAGACCCTGCGCCTGCATATCGACCGATCCGATCGTAAACGCCGAAGCCAGTCAAAAGCGTCCCCAGAAAAATCAAAATTATACTCGTCATGCCTGCCAACTCGTCTCCGTACAGTCCAACGGCTTTTTCCAAAATTTCTCGAATGCATTGTCCGATACAGCAAATTAGACCACCTACTAAGAAAGCACGAAAACAATTTTTAAAATGCTGTGTAGGCGGATCAAAAGAATTGACGTATGCTACGTAATTTTTGTTATAGTTTTTTCTGTTTTTTCCCGTCATCTCGTACCTACCCCTCTCGTTTCTTGATTTGGCAATGGGCTAGGAAAGCAATTTTCCCGCTCGTCTACCGTTCTACCGTCCAACTCCCGTACTTTTACCCGTTTCATTTTCTCCTCCACCACTACTTTGCGCCTACAAAGGCAAAATTATACGCGATATTTTTGTTGAAGCGCTTGACAACCCATTATAAATGGGTTACAATATTTATACGTATCATTTATGGAGGTCATTATGTTTTCCACCCCTTCAAAGATAAAAGTATTCGTATGCAATATGATTATTTGCGTACTTTCTATACTTTCTATCGTTTCCTATTTCTTTTTGCCTTTTTGGAAGGTAGAGGCAACGTATACGTTACGTGCAGAAACACTGCAAACCATGCTCCCTTCCCCCGAGGACGGCGGAACAGATCCTGCTAACCCCGAACAGCAGTCGGGCGAGCTTGAGGATACCACCCCCGAAGATCTTTATGCAAACATCGATTTAACGGAAATCGTACCCGAAGAGGGTATCACCATTCCCCTTGCAATCGAATTGCAGACGTCGGATATTTTAAGTTCGCTTTCTTCCGATGCTACGGAATTGGTGGACACGATTATTCAAAAGAACGTAGCGGTTATCCTTGAAAAATTGGAAGGCACCATCGACCAGCTTGCGGAAAAAGCTGCGGAAACCGCCGTTCAAATGACGTTTAAAACCGAGCTTAAGAACCAAATCAAAGAGCAAATGAGCGAGGACGCAACCGACGAAGAAGTACAGCAACAGCTGAACGACCTTGGCCTTACCGACGAGCATATCGACGCCCAAACGGAAAAATTGGTTGACGCACTCTTTGCGGAAAACGCTAGCGTTGATAGCGTTACCAATGCTACCGTAGACATCATCAAAGAATCCTTGAGCGAAGCTAGCTCGAAAGGTGTAGAAGGTTACGAGGATTTAGAGCTTTCCCCTGAAGCGGAAGAAGAATTGAAAGAACAGCTCAACGAAGCATTCAGCAACTTCGCCGATGAAAACGGAAACATCAATCCCACCGATGCGATCATGGATATGTTGGTTGGTATGTTGAAGGAAAGTGAAGAATCCGGCGACAGCGGCGACCAACCGGAAATGATGTCGAGTGTAAAAACCAACAAAAAGATCGTTCTTCTTGCAGACGGCAACGAGGAAGAAAAGCAGGATGCAAAGGAAGAGCTTCGCCAGCTAATCACCGATAAATTGATGAGCGTTTTGGGCGAAAGTGCGGAAATGATCGCGATGATCATTCAATACATAAGCTATTTAATCCTTTTCACCTTCTTCACTTGGGCGTATCTTATCATCAAAATTTTGGCAAAGATGTTCATGAAAAACCCTGCAATCAAGCTTGGCTTGCCCATTTGGCTTGGTTCTATCCCCTACGTTGTTTTGAGCTTGGTCCCCTCGACCGCGTTAAATACGTTGAAGAACCCGCCTGCACAGCTTGCAGAAATGATGGGCGACGCACTTGAAAACATGAGCGTGCTGAACGACTTGTCCATCAACTTCTTCTCGTGCGCGTGCGTATCTTTCTATATTGGTATTGCATTGGCAATCTTTGTAATTGTTTATTATGGCAGATTGCGCAAGAGATTAAAGAAAATCGCAAAGGGTCAAATCACCGAAGACGCATACGTAAGACCGGAAAGAACTCCCAAAGAAAAACCCGTCAAGAAACCCGTTGCAAAGAAATCTTCGCCCACCCCTGCACCGAAGCCTGCAGAACCGATTGAAGACAGTGAAGACGATTTATTCGTTCCCATTAAAACGGAACCTGACCCCATTCTCGAAGAAGAAACTCCCGTTTCTATCGCCGAAGAGGAGCCCGTTGTTTCCACGGAAGCCCTCGACAATGAATTAAACGACGACGAAGAATAATAAAGTATAAATAAACCGACCTTGGCAGAAATCTGCCAAGGTCGGTTTATTTATGAGAAGTTATTTTATATTCTGCTAATATCAAAAACAGCGCGGGCGCGTACTTTTTGTACGTAACCAAGCGGCACGGAGCGACAACGATGAAATGCGACATATATCCGCAATACCTTATACGAAGTCACAAAAAAACAGCGCAGATGCGAGTAGTTCAAGGCGTCGCAAGTACGGCGCAGGGCGCGTACTTTTGTACGTAACCAAGCGGCACGGAGCGACAACGAAGAAATGCGACGCATATCCGCTGTTTTTACTTTAAAGAGGGTTGCGCTCTATAAAAGCCCTCGCCAACGTCACGTCGTCCGTATACTCGATCTCCGAGCCAATGGGAATACCGTGCGCCAAGCGTGTAACCTTAATATCAAATGGCTTGATAAGCTTAGCAATATACATTGCCGTAGCGTCCCCCGAAACGTCGGGATTGGTCGCTACAATCACTTCTTTCACGTCCTCCGTTTGCAATCGCGCCAACAATTCACGAATGCGAATATCGTTAGGGCCAATCCCCGAAAGCGGATCAATAACCCCGTGTAAAACGTGATATACCCC
>JAZORL010000111.1:0-5144 GCA_045656625.1 Candidatus Scatosoma sp.
TCCATCCACTTGCTTCCGCTTCTGCCAACGGATACGATACACTTCTTGCACGCGTACACGGTACCCCCGTTTTCGATTTCATAGCCACCGTCTACGACCTTGATTCCCTCTACGGGCGCATTGAAATAGAAGTCTACTTTACTTTCCAATTCCTTGTAGATATTTTCCAAAACAACGTAGTTGATATCCGTACCCAAATGGCGAACGGACGCATCGAGAAGGTGTAAGCCGTTTTGCATACAAATCTTCTTAAATTTCGTACCCGACGTCGAGTAGAGCTTCGTACCCTCGCCGCCATAGCGCATATTGATTTCGTCGACGTAGTTCATAAGCTCCAACGCTTTTTGTTTGCCAATGTATTCATACAGCGTACCGCCAAAGTCGTTGGTAATATTATATTTCCCGTCCGAAAATGCACCTGCGCCGCCAAAACCACTCATAATCGAGCAGCTCTTGCAGTTGATACAGCTCTTGACTTTATCCCCGTCGATCGGGCATTTACGCAAGTGGAGCGGGTTGCCCGCTTCAAACACCGCGACCTTTAAGTTTGCATTCTGTTTCGTCAATTCATACGCCGAAAAGATCCCCCCAGGACCTGCGCCGATGATAATAACGTCGTAATTTTTTTTCATAGTTTTGTTCCCCTCTGCATAATAAAAGTTGGCTACCGTGAAAGTAGTCAACCATTTACGGCGGTTGGTAGATACGCTTAACCCTATTATAAGCTTATACAATATATCTTGTCACGCACTTGATTATTATAACACACAAAATCAAACATTTCAAGACAAAATCAAAGAAAAATCCGTTTTTTTGACAATTATTTTCAAAAAAGGGGTTGACAAGGCATAAAAGTTCTTGTATAATAGCCGCACGACAGCTTTCCACGTTTCTGTATCAAACGCGGTAGGCTGCCTTTTTTGATTATGATAGGAGTGAAAATATGAATAGAAAATTTAGACTTTCCTGCGCGCTCGACATCGACGACGTGTTGATGGAATGCGTTGCATACGCCGTACGGCTCGCAAACGAAAAATATAAATTCGAGCCTCCCCTTTCCATTTACGAGGTGACGGGCTGGGGACCGCTCGGTACGCGCGCGGACGTGATCCGAGAATATTTTAACGACCCTGAATTTTATCGCAATCAACCCGTATTCGAGGGCGCGAAGGAGTTTGTGGCAAAGCTTTCCGAAATGACGGAAGTATTCGTATCCACCGCAATTCCCCCTGAATTTATGGGTATCCGTGCAAAACGGATTATGGAAGAATTCCCGCAAATCCCGCCCGACCACATCTATATGGGTTCTCGCAAGGATAAAATCAACGTGGATATCCTTTTCGACGATGCTTTGCATAACATTTTGCGCTCGAACGCGCGTTATCCGATTTTGCGCCGTCAGCCTTGGAACCAGGACGCGACGGGCATTCTTGCCGTCAACACCTACGACCAATTTTTAGAGCTTGTAGAAGCGATTGCGGAGAGTTATAGCATTCGCAAAAACACCCAGCTTTTCGAAGAGCCGAGCATTGTGGTTTTGGTCGGTCCGTCGGGCAGCGGTAAATCGAAAATCGCAACGCAAGTGCTGACCAAGACGAACGATTTTGAAAAACTCGTGAGCTACACGACCAACGACCCTACCGCCGTCGAGGAAAACCAATGGTATAATTACGTTTCCTTGGAAAACTTCCGCCAAATGTGCGAAAGCGGGGAAATGTTCCAATCCACGATGTACGCAGGACACGGCTACGGCTCGAAGAAATCGGACGTGGAAGCGATTTTGAAAAAGGGTAAGCACGTGCTTACGACAATGGACATTTGCGGCGCAATGACCTTGCGCACCCATTTCAAAAACGTTATCACCATCTACATTCAACGGCAAAAGCCTGCCCTTCTCGCCTCGATTTTGCGCAAAAATTCGTCGATCGAAGATAAGGTAAATCGCATTATGGGAATTGAATCGGAAAAGAAAAATTCCGAGATCTGCGATTTCGTCGTGGAATTCGATACCTACCCCGAAGCGGTAGAACAAATTTGCAAAATCCTACAAATTTCATAAGAAAATTGCAAAAAATCACCCCCGTCTTTTGGATCAACCAAAAGACGGGGTTTTTCCATTCAACTCATACCTGTCTATGTCTTTTACGCAATTATGCGTTAAATTTGTGGTAATAATAGACGGGAATTGCACTCCAACCGTGGCAAAGGCTTCCCGCATTTCCAAAGGCACTCGCACCGTCGATGGTTTCCCATACGGTCGTTGCGCCCATATCGAGCATTTTGCCATAATCCCTGCGAATCTCGCTCAGCACCCAAGCCTTGCCCCTTTCCCCAAATGCGGAAAGTACCGCATCGTACTTAAAGCATTTCATACTCAACGAGCTCTCCAAAAGCTCGCCGTTTATCAGCTTTTCGCAAATAGCAAGGGTTTCCTCTTCGTTGGTAAGCCCAGCCAAGATCGCCAAAGCATTTCCAAGCGCTATGTACTCTTTCCCCGTTTCCGAAAAGGCAAATACACCCTCTTTCGTTCGGAAAAAAGTCTCTTTGGTTCGTTTTTTACACACCGACAAAACGTCGTCAAAGGCAAATTCCTTGCCAAGTATTTTATCGATTACACGTAAATTTTCAAGCGCAAGAATAAAGAGTGCATTGAGAATCAAATCGGCAGTATCCGCCTTGGCATCTCGGAACGGATCGGATAAATACTCCGACCAATCGTAGAAATTCCAATGATTACTTCCCACAAATTGACAAACCAAGCCGTCCTTTCTATTCGCCAAAAAGACGTCCAATATAGCGCGCAGCTTGGGATAGACCTCGCACGCCAAGCTTTTATCCCCCGTATATTCCACGTACTCCCTTACCGCCATAAAATAATAGAGGGAGAAGGACGGAATTGTCAAATCCATACCACAGGGATAGCAAATGGACAGCAGTCCGTCGTCACGTCTATCCATACTAATCAATTTCAAATTCGAGCGTGCATAGCTTGCGTTTTCACCCTCGAAAGCATAATAACCGCACAGCATTTGATTTCTCGAATCGAATACGTACAGGCATTGTTCACGCCAAGGGGTATCGACGTAATGCTCCATCATCGAGCGATTTAACGTATTCACGCACGTATCATAGATACGTTGATCCAAAGCATTCTCTAACGAAAAAGTCTTTTTCTTAGTCGGGTAAACCTGTGGCAATAAGCCTGCATATTCCAACGCAATCGGTTTTTCCGCATAAATTTCCAAGTACCGACACCCCAATCGGAGCATATAATTTACGTACTCGTTTTTCCCTGCTTTCGCTACGTAGTCAAAGCTGAAATCCCGATAATCGATCATACGCCGAACGTGACCGTCTTGCAAATCTTCCCCCCAATCGACACGGATTTTTTGCGAGGTTTCCGAGAAAAATTCCAATACGGGCAGCCCGACCGTTTCTTCCCCCAAGTCCATCAAATAATAGTTTCCTTCCGCCTTCAAGCAAGTCGCTTTCGCACGGTCTTTTATAGTGAGTTTGTCAATAGGTCTTGCCACAAAATCACATTTTTTATCGACGAGTACGGCGGAATGAAAATCGACTTTTTCCGTTTTCCAAGCATCCTCCTTCGCCTCGTCGTAGGAAAAAGAAAAGCCCAGCTGATAGGTGACGTATTTTTTTGCACCGCTCGTATATGCTTTGCTGTATCTTGCACAAGTATTTTCCCCGCTCGAAAGCACCGTTTTTCCGTCCACGTACAGCTCGAAAATCAGCCCTGCCTGCGCTCGGAGATACCGTTGCGTGTCTACGCCGAAATGCCATACGAGAACGGCAATCGAATTTTTCCCCTTTCTCAAATACGGAGTAATATCCAATTCATCGACCGATTTATACCACTCAAAATCCCCATATTGATTGCTTGCAACAAATTGACCGTTGATAAAAAGGGTGTAATCCCCATCACAAGAAAGCAAGCACGTACACGCACCCCCTTCCCACGAAAATTCGTCGTAAAATTCGCCGTAGCTATCGGGCAAGGACTCTTTTTCCACCCATATCCATTTTGCCTTTTCGAAATCACGCATATGGTCACCTCGTTTTTTCTTTTATACTATTATACCGATTTTTTTGCCGTTGTCAACAGCTTTCCCAAAAAAAACGCACCCAAAGGGTGCGTTTTCGCATACAATCATTCAAAAGATCAAATTTTACGCAAATGGCAGGGCAAACCATCCTTAAAAATAGGGGTTAATTCCCCTTGAATTAAAGGCTTCGCGTATGCCAAAAATTCCGCTTTCATACATGCGTTTTCTTCATCAATCCATTCAAGCGGCACAGTCTTTTCGTGGTTGGCAAGCTTGTCGATTTCCACCGCACGCATTTCGCAGCGATAGGGCTCGTTGCTCGTTCTCTCAAAGGAAACCGCCACCCCGCTGTTGCCTGCAATTGCCGTATTCAACGCGTACACGCCTGCCTCGTAGGCCTCTGTCACGTCGGTCAAGCTCGTCAAATGGCTCGCACAGCGTTGCAAGGTCGAAAGTTCGATTGCACGGGTTTTAATCCCCAAACGCTTGTTGCATACTTCCGCCAAAAACTGCGCCGTACCCGTCAAACGCTTATGCCCGAACAAGTCCTCTTCCTGCGCCGAATCCGCAAGCTCGCATACGTACCGTCCGTCCGCAACCTTCAAGCTTTCAGAAACGGCAACGACGAGATTTCCCTTCGTTTTTTGTTTTTCTTCGATTTTTTGCACAAATTTATCCAAGTCAAAGCAAATTTCAGGCAAGAAAATCATATCCACGCCGTCGCAGTCCTCACCCTTTGCAAGCGCACTCGCCGCCGCAAGCCAACCTGCGTTGCGCCCCATAATCTCCACGATGAGCAAGGATTTCATATCGTACACCATCGCATCTTGAATCACTTCTTTCAAAGTCGTCGCAACGAATTTCGCCGCACTGCCGTAGCCGGGCGAATGGTCGGTGTCCATCAAATCGTTATCGATGGTTTTAGGAATACCGATGAAGCGTACCTTGCTCCCGATTTTTTTACCGTAAGCGGACAGCTTGGAAATGGTATCCATACTATCGTTTCCGCCGATATAGAAGAAATAATCGATTTCACGCTTTTCCAAAACGGAAAAAATCCGCTCGTAATCGGCAGAATTTTCC
>JAZORL010000112.1:0-18318 GCA_045656625.1 Candidatus Scatosoma sp.
AAAAAGAGATATACCAGCGGTATATCTCTTTTTTATGGCGCAGAGAAGAGGATTCGAACCTCCGGTACGTTTCAGGCGCACACACGATTTCCAATCGTGCTCCTTAAACCACTCAGACATCTCTGCATTCAAGCTTATTTATATTACTGTATTTTTTCAAAAAAGGCAAGCGTTTTTGTCAGGATTTATGAAAAATCTTCAAAAAAATTATTTTTATAATCAAAGCGGACCGTTTGTCGGTCCGCTTTGTGCGTTTAGTCGTTCACTTTGTAGCAGTCGCAAGCCGTGCCGCTCGGCAAAAAGCCTGTATCCGAGCAACGCTTGCAAACAAATTGCGGGGATAAATCTTCCTCGTTGATTTTGAGGGTTTGCAAAATCGTTTTTCTCTCGCTCAAAAGTTCGAATTTTTCCTTTTCCAAACTCGGGAGCTTTGCGGGCTCGAACACTTCCGCTTTCGCAAGTGCAATTTCCATTTTCGAAAGCAGGGCGGTGATTTCCTTGAAGCGTGCGTTTCCGTTCGCTTTCTTTAAAAATTTGTCCGCTCGCGTTTGCGCCTTTTCACGAAGGAGGGCGTAGTAGCGCTCTCTATCCGCCTTTGCATTGACTGCTTCCACCGCAGGATTGCTAAACGTTCGTGCGGGAGCTGCGTTTTGCGTGGGGATTTCGCTAAGGGTATAGACGTTCCCATGTTTCCATTCGGAAAGAATTTTATTCATATACGGCACGGGATTGGCGCTCGTTGCGCTCCGTTTTGCCGCTTCTAAAATCATTTCGTCGCTGAATTTCCATTCTCGCCACGTCGCAATCATCGCAAGATTTGCGCTGTTCTTTCTCATACCGCAAAGGGCTTGAATTTTCGTCAAAAGTTTCAGCTCGGAGTTCTTTTCTTTGAGATATTCCTTGACTGCTTCCGCACTCACAAACCCTGATTTGAACATACCATGTACGAGTTCATTCATAGAATCGAAGTCGCCACGTTCCGTTTTCAAGCAGTAGAGCGCCACGTCCAAAAGGGAGCTTTCGTCGAATCCATAATTATACCATTTTTCGACGTATTCGTCGATATAAGCGGCAGGATTTTGCACTTTCACGCCGAGTTTTCTGCCCAAACGGAACGTAAGGGATGCGAAAAATTCTCGATCTGCAAGATATTGCTCGATTTCTTTGGCTTGGAGCTTGTTCTTTTGCGCAAGCTCGTCCAAGGTCAAATCCAACGAAGTCGTGCTGCCCCGTTTGAGCTTTCTTGCCGCTGCGATAATTGCCGTTTTGGCAAAGCCAAGCTTTTCCGTCCATTTCGTATAGAGCGCATAATCCGTTTCGTCGGGGGTACGCTGATAAATGGACATTGCGTTATAGATGGCGATTACGTCCCCTTCGTGTGCGTTGTAATTGGAAAGCTCTTTTTCTACTTGTTCGTAGGTGGTAAAGCCGCCGCTGATAAGCTTTTTCGCTTTATTGAAAACGTAGGAAGGGGAAATTGCTTCGCCCTGCTTATTGATACAGTATTCGGTGATAAGTAAAAAGGCTTGGGGCTGAATGTCGTTTTCGTCCAAAAACCGCATATACTTGACGTAGTCGCCTGCGGAAATGAACTTGCCCACCTTTTGGAATTTGCGTTGCAATTCCTTGTTGAAATCGGCGTACTGCTCGTGACGGGATTTTTTCGGGCGACCGATCGCCGTTTTTACGGGCAAATACTGCACCGTCAAAGGCTCTTGGGCGAGGATTTCCACCAAGTCGTAATCTTCCCAAAAAAGGAACGCCGCCTTGATTTGTTCTTCGGAGCATTTCAAGACTTCCGCCATTGAAGCGACGCTAAAATCAGACGAAACGTTTTCGCAAAGATAAAGTCCGTAAAGGTACACCTTTACGGCGAAGCCGTCCGCTTCGGGCAAATATTTGGTAATGAATTTGTTTTCGATAATCGTGTAGGAATTATCGTTATCCTTGGAAAAAGAACAAAACGCCATAAAATTACCGCCTTGAAATGTGTAAATTAGGAAAAATTTTACGCTTTTGAGCGACATTGCCTTGCATTTCTGAAAGAAATGGTGTATAATAATGTAGCAAAATTTTCGCGTAAGCCTAAAAGAACGTACGTACATTATACCTGTTTTCGAAGAGAAAAGCAAGGCGTTTTGGAATACTTTTTCGAGATTTTTCCGAAAAATATACGATCGAACTTTTACGCTCGCGTAAGCAAAAATAAAAAGCGGTAAGAAACCAGATATGATTTTAAGCGCAATTTCTCTTTGGAAACAATTTAATACGGGGCTTGTACTCAATGCGAGCGAATGGGGTTTTGAGAATAAGGACAATGGGGTATTCCACCACGCGACTTATCACGGTCACGAGGCGAAGGATGGCAGGGTGCGCATCTACGCACGTTTCGCGCGCCCGCATGGGAAGGAAAAAACGCCTGCCGTGCTCCTTTTGCCCGACGTTGGGAAAACCTACGACGAGGAATTGATGGGGTATTTTTTGGAGCGTGGTTATGCGGTGTTGATGCCCGATTATAGCGGTAAAATGTCCACCGATCCCGAAGGGGTAATGCGCACGATTTATCCGTCTTCTTTGAGTTATGGCAACTATGAGAAAGCGCAAGGGCTTTTTAGCATGGAAAACACGACGCCCGATAAGACGACCTGGATTGAATGGGCGTACGTTGCGCTGTACTCCCTCAAATATTTGAAAGAACGTGAGGATATCTCTAACGTGGGGATTGTCGGTGTGCGTATGGGGGGCGAAATCGCTTGGCACGCAATGCTTTCCCCCGACGTGAAATGCGGCGTACCCATCAATGCAACGGGTTGGAACTCTTTTATGAGTATCGCCAAATTCGGCGATAACGTCAAGCAAAATTTGAGCGATGAAACGCGTGCGCACATAGCGGCTGTGGAAGCGCAGTCCTACGCGCCTTACGTAAAATGTCCCGTTTTAATGCTTTGTGCACTCCGTGACGAGCGTTTTGATTGCGACCGTGCTTACGATACCTATTCTCGTATCGGCGGCAAGGAAGATCACGCGCTGGTGTACTCGCCCGAAAGTGGGGCGTGTATCGGTCCGAACGGACTTTTTGATATGGATCTGTTCTTGGAAAGGAACTTAAAGGGCAGAGAAATTTATATTCCCGACACCTTAAACGTGACGATAGGCGAAGGGGAAAACGGCTTGGATATTACGGTGCATTGCGATAAAGAAGGGCTTTTAGAAGAGGCGGGCGTTTATTACGCAGAAGCGGACGTGCGCACAAAGCCTGCTTATCGGGAATGGCGTCAAATCGCAAAAATCGACGGTCGTTCAGTGAAGAACAGCACGGCGCATTGTACGGTAAAACCGTTTGCAGGTGCGAGTGCGGTGTTCGTCTATGCTTATGCGAAATATATCAACGGCTTTAAGGTTATGTCGAAAATCGTATCCAAGCGTTTGACGAACGTGCAAAGCAATGCGGTGAAGAGCCGTATGCTTTTCCAGGGCAAGGAAATGGACACCTTCGGCGTAGCACAACACGAGGATTATTCCATTGGCGGTATTTTCTTGGAGCGTGAAGCAATTCCGAAAAAGGTGATAGGGTACGGCGGCATTTACGGTGCGTACTCGGTGGGCGGTATCAAGACCTATAAAATCAGTTCGCCTCGCTATATCCCCGATGAAAACGCTTTCTTGGAGTTCGACGCCTACTCGGCGGTATCGCAGGATTTGAAGATTTCGATCGAGGTAGCGGACATGGGCGCAAGCTCGGAGCTGTATAGCTACGAAGTGTTTGTACAAGGCGGCGGGAAATGGAAGAGAATGATTCTCAAAGCGGCGGACTTCAAGGGAGAAAAGAGCGGAATGCCCTTGACGAATTTTTCTAACGGGAGTGCGCTTTTGTTTGATTGCGCAGGCGAGGAAACGGAGTTCGCAATTACGAACATACTGTGGCTCTAACAAGGCTGAGCCTTGACCCAATCTTAGCGTCTTTCCGCACGTTTTTTAACGGGCGGCGCGTCTGCTTTGGGCGGCGTGTATGAAACGAGTTTTTTGAAGGGGCTGAGCCTTGACCCAATCTTAGTGCGTTTCCGTACGTTTTTCAACGGGCGGCGTGTCTGCTTTGGGCGGTGCATAGGAAAGGAGTTTTTTGGAAGGGCTGAGCCTTGACTAAACGGCGAGCAATAAAAACGATTATGCAAATTGACGATAAAATTACCTTAAAAAAGATACACCCGTGCGGCGGTAAGGAATGGAAAATCACAAGAATTGGCGCGGATATAAAGCTCCAATGCCTTACTTGTGGTAAGTACGTAAACTTAACGCGTGACGAGCTTAAAAAGCGCGCGGCAAGCGAGGTAGGGGAAAAGGAGTAAACGTGAATACGAGAGATTTACGAGAAAGTGAATTATATAGACGCCGGTTTGGGGAAAAGCAAAGCTCCTGGGGGTGGTTGATCGTCGTAGCGTTTTGCTGTATTTTGGCGGTCTTTGGCGTGAGGTATTATTTTACGAGCCATTACGGCGGCGTCGTGGTGGACGGTGCGTCGATGGACAAGACCCTTGCGGACGGACAACAGTTGCTGATGGAGTACGTGGACGACGGCAGGGAAGCAAAGCGTGGCGATATTATTGTTTTGGACGTGAGCAAACACCCCGAAATCGTGGAGTACAATAAAGCGCATCCCAACAATCAAGTTTCCTTTTTAATCAAGCGCTTGATTGCGATTGAAGGGGACGTGGTAATGTGTACAGATGGGCAAATTTCTATTTGCTATGCAGGTACGTCGGAATGGGTGCTTTTGGATGAGCCGTACGCCTATTATAGGAACCGTGAAATCTATGATTTCAAAGAACCCTACGTCGTAGGGGAAAACGAGATTTTCTTCCTTGGCGACAATCGGAATATCAGTCTGGATAGCCGCTACAACGAGGGGTATTCGCACTTGAAGGACGGCTTATATACCTTTGATGAAATTTATGGGATTGTACCCGATTGGGCGGTCAAATACCGCAAATTCTTTGATTTTTTGCTTTTCTAAACGAGAAGAAAGGAGTGAATAATTATGAAAATTCGTATTACGTCGGATAGCACTTGTGACTTAAACAATTTGGTAGAAGAACGCGGCATTGGCATTTTGCCCTTGCAGGTGACGTTGGACGATAAGTCCTATCGTGACGGTGTGGACATTACGCCTACCGACATTTTTAACTTTGTCAAGGAAACGGGTATTTTGCCCAAGACGAGCGCGCCGAGTATCGGCGATTATGAGGACTTTTTCAAGGCGGAATTGGAATCGGGCTACGATTGCTTAATCCATTTCAATATTTCGGCAAAGAGTTCGGGTTCGCACAATATGGCAAAGCAGGCGGCGGAAAGCTTTGGCGGCAAGGTGCGCGTTATCGATTCCAAAGCCCTTTCAACGGGGCAAGGCTTGCTGGTTATGAAGGCGGCGGATTTGCGCGACGAGGGCAAGAGTGCGGACGAAATCGAAGAAGAGATTTTGGCGTTGCGTGCAAAGGTGAATACGTCCTTCGTGCCCGATAGCTTGGATTATTTGCACAAGGGTGGCAGAGTGTCTGGTATGGTCAAGACGGTGGCTGCGATGTTCAAAATCCACCCTTTGATTTATATGGAAGACGGTCAGCTCGTGCCTGGCAAGAAATATCGCGGCAAGCCCGAGTTTTACTTAAAGCAGTACGTAGAGGATTTGAAAAATCAATATCCTGAGTATGATAAGACTCGTTGTTTTATCACCCACTCCACAGCGGATCAAGCGTTCGTGGACGCGGCGAAAGAGAAGGTGGCGGAATTGTTCGAGTTTGACGAAGTAATCGAAACGGTTGCAGGGTCGATTGTCACGAGCCATTGCGGTAAAAATACGCTCGGCGTACTTTTCATCACGAAATAAAAGGGGAAGAAAAAAGACATGGTTTCCGTATACAATGATGCGTATTTTTTGAAAACCTATAAGCAAAAGAGAAAAATCTTTTGGTTTTTTATGGCAATTACCTTTGCCTATTTGGCTTTAAGCCTTGTTTGTTGGATTTATTATATGGGTTTGCCCTACGGTTCTTCGCAAGCAAAACCGATGAAGTGGACGGTGTATCTTGCTACGGTGGTGTATATTGTGTTCGCCTTCCCGTACTTGGCGATCAAGTGGAGCAGAGTGAGAAGATATTATCGAATGCTCACCTACGTTTCGGAAGGTTTGAAAAACGAAGAAAAGAACTATTTCTATTGTTTTGATGAAAAGAGCCTGCAAAAGGATAATATCGACGTAATGTCCTGCGTGTTTGAAACGTGGAACAAAAAGAAGCAGGAATGGAGAGAACGTGAAGCTTGGTTTGATCCCGAAATGCCTTTGCCTGAGTTTGACAGCGGCGATTACGTGCAGTATATCGTGCAAAGCAACTTTGTAATTCAGTACCATATTATCACGAAAAAGGCGCTGGAATTCGAGGAAGTGGACGAGGATTATCAAGAATCCTTAGAATCCGTCAAAGAAACGGAAAAATTGATTGAGAAAACAACGGAAGAATAAGCTGGATATTGAGAGAAAAAGAAAGGAGAAACATAAGTATGAGAGCAGTCGTCACCGTCACGGGTAAAGACAAGAAGGGTATCATTGCAAAGGTCAGCGCATTTTTAGCGGAGAGAGGCGTAAATATCGAAGATATTTCCCAAACGATTATGGGGGAATATTTTGCGATGATTATGATCGTGGATATGAGCGAAGCAAAGACGGAGCTTTCCGTGCTCGCAAAAGAATGTGCGGAAATGGGCAAACAAATCGGTATGGCGATTTATATGCAGCATGAAGACATCTTCAACGCAATGCATAACGTATAAGGCGTAGGGAGATATAATATGTTTAGCAATAACGACGTTTTAGAAACGATTGCAATGGTCGAGAAGGAGCATTTGGATATCCGCACGATTACGATGGGGATTTCCTTGTTTGGTTGTATTCGCGATAGTGCAGAGGAAACGGCGAGAAAGGTCTACGATTTGGTTTGCAAGAAAGCGGAAAACATTGTTAAAACGGCGTCCGACCTTTCGGGGGAATACGGTATTCCCATCGTCAATAAGCGTGTTTCCGTCACCCCCGTGAGCTTGATTACGGCGGCGTTTCCCGAAAAAGCCCCTCTTGTCGGCAAAGCGCTCGACGATGCGGCGGCAACGCTCGGTATCGACTTTTTAGGCGGTTATTCCGCACTTGTGCATAAGTCCTTGGCGGACTATGAAAGAGTATTTCTTCGCACAATTCCCGAAGTTTTAGCGACGACGAAACGCCTTTGTGCGTCCGTCAACGTCGGTTCGACGAAATCGGGTATCAATATGGAAGCGGTGAAAATGCTCGGCGAAATTTTCAAAGAAGCGGCATTTTTGACCAAGGACGCAGACGGTATCGGGGCGGCGAAGCTCGTGGCGTTTTGTAATGCGGTGGAGGATAACCCCTTCATGGCAGGTGCGTTCCACGGCGTAGGGGAAGCAGATACGGTAATCAACGTAGGCGTTTCTGGCCCTGGCGTTGTAAAGCATGCGTTGGAGCAAATCCCTGATGCGGACTTGACGGATGCGGCGGAAATGATTAAGCGTACCGCATTCAAAATTACGCGTGCAGGGCAGCTTGTTGCCAAGGAAGCGGCAAAGCGCTTGAACGCACAGTTTGGCATTGTGGACTTGTCCCTTGCGCCCACTCCTGCGGTAGGTGATTCGGTAGCGGCGATCTTGGAAGAGCTCGGCATTGAAACGGTAGGCGGACACGGCACGACGGCGGCGCCTGCGATGCTCAACGACGCAGTGAAAAGGGCGGCGTAATGGCAAGCTCGCGCGTAGGCGGGCTTTCGGGCGCATTCATTCCCGTTTCCGAGGATATCGGCATGATTCGGGCGGCGGAAAAGGGCGCGATTACCTTGGATAAGCTCGAAGCGATGACCTGTGTTTGCAGTGTGGGCTTGGATATGATTGCGATCCCTGGCGACACGCCTGCTACGACGATTTCCGCTATGATTGCGGACGAAGCGGCGATTGGTATGATCAACAATAAGACGACGGCGGTGCGTATTATTCCTGCACCGAATAAGGGAGTTGGCGAACAGGTCAATTTCGGCGGTTTGCTTGGCCGCGCGCCCATTATGCCCGTGCATAACTGCGATTCGTCAAGACTCATCAATCGCGGTGGGAATATACCTGCTCCCATTCACAGCTTCAAAAACTAAAAAAGAACGTATATGCGTCGCATTTCGGCGTTGCCGCTCAGTCACGTACTACTCGGTACGCTCCCTCTCGGCGCCTGGAACTGCTCGCATCTCCGTCCTTTTTGGACGGCGTAAAAACTCTTGCGTTGCCGCTCAGTCACGTACTACTCGGTACGCTCCCTCGCGGCGCCTGGAACTGCTCGCATCTCCGTCCTTTTTGGGCGGAACGTAAAATTGCAACTTAAAAGGAAATATCAGATATGTTGGAAAGAAAAGAAGTCCCTGAAAATTTGAAATGGAAGCTTACGGACGTTTTTGAAAGTGACGAAGCTTGGGACGAAGAATATAAAAAAGTAGAAGAAACGTACGGTGGATACGATTTTGACGTGTTCAAGGGCAAGCTTTCGAATAAAACCGATTTGCTTGCGTGCTTGCGGCTCACCGACGAGATTTCCCGTCGCTTGGAAAAGCTGTATCTCTATGCGCACATGCGTCACGACGAGGATTTGCGCATTTCTAAGTACACGTCTAAGCATGCGAGAATTAGCGCATTGTTTCCGCAAATTTTCGCTCGTTTGTCCTTTGTTGATCCCGAGCTCACTTCGCTTGACGAAACGGTCTTGCAGGGCTTTATTGCGGACCCCGATTTTGCGGAGTATGATTATAAGCTCCGCTCGGTGTTGAAATCCAAGGCGCACGTTTTGAGCGAAGCGGAAGAACGTTTGCTTGCGCTTGGCAGCGACGTAATGGGGGATTTCCAAGGCGTGTTCGCTATGCTCAACAATGCGAACTTGAATTTGCCGAAAGCAAAATTCAACGGCGAAGAAACGCAAATGAGTCACGGTATGTGCGGTGTGGTGTTGCACTCGGAAAATCGTGAAGAGCGTAAGGAATGGTTTGAAAAATATTATCAAGCGTATATCAATCTAATCGATTCGATTGCGCAGACTTATTTTAGCAACGTCAAAAAGGACGTGTTCTATAAGACGGTCCGCAATTTTGCAAGCTGTAAGGATATGGCGCTCCATAACGAGGACGTGGACGGAATCGTTTACGAAAACTTGATTGAATCGGTACATGGTGCCCTGCCTTTGATGCACGATTATATTTCCACACGCAAAAAGGTGTTGGGGTTGGAAGAACAGCACTTATACGATATGCACCTGCCTTTGGTTGCCGATGCGGATATCAAAATCCCGTTTGAAGAAGCGTACGAGCTCGTGATTGATGGGCTTGCGCCTCTTGGCAAGGAGTATCAAGCTTTGCTCCGTATGGGCAAGGATGAGGGCTGGATTGACGTTTGCGAGAACGAAGGAAAGCGTTGCGGTGCGTACTCGGCAGGAATCTACGACGTACACCCGTACGTGCTTTTGAATTACCAACCGACGACGAACGACGTATTCACCATTGCGCACGAAATGGGGCATGCCCTTCATACCTATAAATCGGTGCAAGGGCAACCCTACTCCAAGTCAAACTATACGATTTTCCTTGCGGAAATCGCAAGCACCGTCAACGAAGTGCTTTTGTTGAAGCATTTGTATAAGATGAGCACGGACGTAAATTTCAAGAAATACCTTTTGAACTATTATATGGATATGTTCCGTGCGACCTTGTTCCGTCAAACGCAGTTTGCGGAGTTTGAACAAATTGCGCACGCAAAAGCGGAAGAGGGCGAGGCTTTGACGAAAGAGAATTTAAGCGAGGCGTATTATCAGCTCAATAAGGATTACTACGGCGACGGTGTGATCCACGACGAGCAAATCGCTTACGAATGGGCGAGAATACCCCATTTCTACAATTCCTTTTACGTGTATAAATACGCAACGGGGATTGTTTCGGCGATCTCGATTGTCAAGCGTATTTTGCGTGAAGGGGAAAGCGCGGTAAAGGATTATTTCGAGTTCCTTTCCTCGGGTGCTTGCACCGATCCCGTCAGCATTCTGCAAAAGGCAGGCGTAGACTTAACGACGAAATTGCCCTTTGAAGCGGCAATGCAAGAATTTAAGGATACGTTGGAAGAATTTAAGAGCTTGCTTTGATTTTCAAGGCGAAAAAATAAACGAAAGAGATGGGCGTGTACGCGTTGAAACGCTGCCGCCAAAAGAAAAGGGGAAACACTATGGCAAATGAAATCAATACGATGCCCTATAACCGTGATGCGGAAATGGCGCTTTTGGGTTGTCTTTTAATCGACAACGAAATCGCATCGGAGCTTATTGATAAGCTTTCCGAGGCGGATTTTTACCAGGATTCGCACAAGCTGATTTTACGCGCAATGAGTAAGGTTTTCAACGATAGAAAACCCGTCGATATCGTCACGGTATCCGATCAGCTTGAAAGTGAAGCCGCGCTGGAAAAGGCGGGCGGTATCGTTTATCTCACCGAGCTTACCCAGCTCACGCCGTCTGCGGCGAATTATAAGTCGTATTACGATATTATCACGAGAGATAGCATCAATCGTAAGCTCATTCGCGCATCGAGAAAAATCATCGAGACGTCAATGAAAAACACGGACGAAAAGACTTCTCTTTCCTTTGCAGAAAAGACGATTTACGATATTTCCCAACAATCCGAGCGTTCGGTGCTTTTGGGTATGAACGAGGGGGATATCATCGGGGAAGTGTTGCAAAAATTTGAAAAATTGCAGTCTGATCCGAACTCCTTCAAAGGTGTACCGACTGGGTATAAGCGTTTAGATAAAATGACGCACGGCTTACAGCCGGGCGCGCTCATTGTCCTTGCGGCTCGTCCCGGTATGGGTAAAACGTCGCTTGCGATGAACTTGGTCGAGCACGCGTCTTTGAATTCGGGCAAAACTTGCGCCGTATTCTCTCTCGAAATGCCGAGAAGTGAAATCGTGCAAAGACTCATTTGTTCTTATGCAAAGGTGAGTATGCAAAAGGCGCTTGACGGCGCTCTTGATGCAAAAGAATGGAAAAAACTCATGCTTGCGAGCGATCAGCTTAAAAAGAGTAAAATTTATATCGACGATTCCTCGCGTGTGACGCCTGCGGAAATCTTGTCCAAGTGCCGTCGTTTGAAATCGGCAAGCGGCAGCCTCGATATGATTATGATCGACTATATCCAGCTTATGTCGAGTGGGGATTCCAAAATGGCAGGCGCGGAAAATAGACAACAAGAAATTGCGTCGATCACTCGTGATTTGAAGATTATGGCAAAGGAGCTTGGCGTGCCCGTTATCGCGCTTTCCCAGCTCCGTCGTATTCAATCCAAAGAGCCCACCCTTTCCGACCTTCGTGAATCGGGCGCGATCGAACAAGACGCGGATATCGTAATGTTCATCAACCGTCCCGAAGCGGTGGCAACGGCGGAAGAAATTGCGTCGGGCAAGATTGTAAAGGGCGCAGCAGAGCTTATTCTTGCTAAGCACCGCGGCGGTGAACAGGGCAGAGTTTCCTTGAAATTCATCGGCGAATGCACGAAGTTCGTGGACGTGGACGATCAAAATCGTGACGACGAACCCCCGCAATTCGGCGTGCAGCCACCCGTCAATTATGACGATGACGTGGAATACGAAGCACCCGACGATGATTACGATTACGGTGCGCCCGAGCCCCCGCCTTCCGCAAAGCGGAAGAGTGATTTGTCGCTCGTGGACGACGAAATTCCTTTCGAGTAAAAACTATCTAAATTTTATTTTTTATCATGCAAACACAAATCAAGACGATCACCGCAGAGAGTATTGCGGAAGCGAAAAATTTAATATGCTCGGGCGGTGTAGTCGGGATTCCTACGGAAACGGTTTACGGCTTGGGCGGCAATGCGTTTGACGATCAAGCGGTGCAAAAGATTTTTGAGGTCAAGGGCAGACCGAACGACAATCCCTTGATTGCGCACGTGCATAGCGATTACGATTTATCGAAAATCATCGATTACGATCCGCCGTATGCAAAGAAACTGCGAGAAGCCTTTTTGCCCGGTCCGTTGACGCTTGTTTATCCGTCGACAGGGAAAGTGAGTCCGTACGTTTCTTGCGGCTTAAACACCCTTGCAATCCGAGTGCCTGCCCATCAAGGGGCGCAAGCGCTTTTACGGGCGCTGGATATTCCCATCGTTGCGCCGAGCGCAAATTTATCCAAGCACGTATCTCCGACGAGTGCGCAGCACGTTTACGACGATTTTGAAGGGAAAATTCCTTTGATATTGGACGGCGGCGCTTGCGAGGGGGGGATTGAAAGCACCGTTTGTGACGTGACGGGGGAAATCCCCGTGATTTTACGGCCCGGTTTGATTACGCAAGAGATGATTGCCCAGGTCGTTGGGGCTTGCGGTGAGTATACCCCCGATTTTAAGTCGGGGGAAAAGGTGAAAAGCCCGGGTGTGCTGTATAAGCATTATTCCCCTCGTTGTCAGACCCGTTTATTCACGGCAAACGAGTTGGAAGAGGCAATCGCCGAATGCGCCAAAGAAAAGCTTGCGGGAAAACGAGTCTCTGTGCTTTGTGAAGAACAATTCGTAATGCTTTTCGAGCAAAGCGGCGTGGCAACGCTTAACCTTGGCAGTACGGAAAGTGAAATGGCGGCAAGGCTTTACGAGCTTTTGCGGAAAGCGGAAAAGGCTTGTGACGTACTTATCACCATCGAGCCGACGGAAAAAAGCGGCGTTATGGTGGGCGTATTAAACCGTTTAAGAAAGGCTTGTACGTCGTCGGATATCAAACACTAACGAAAAAAAGGGGGAGGCAGGTACGAGATGAGCGCACCAAAGAAGAAAAAAATCGTATTCGTATGCACAGGCAATACCTGTCGTTCTCCCATGGCGGAAAAACTGCTTGACAAAGCGTTGAAGGGGCAAAAACTTGGCGGCTTTACGATTACGTCCGCAGGTACTGCGGCAAAGCGTGGGGACGCGATTAACCCCAAATCTGCATTGGCTTTGCAGGAAAACGGCATCAACGTAGAAACGTTCAAATCGAAAAAAATCACGCCTGCGATCCTTCGTGATTCGTTTGCGATTGTGTGTATGACGGAAAAACATCGAGATTATTTAATGGATATGCGTTGGAACGTCTTGCGTAAATTGGGCGTGGAAGAGATTGAGAATAACGTCTATTCCTTTGCGGAGTTGACGGGCAGCGATGTACTCGATCCTTACGGCAAGGATATCGATTGCTATCGCTACGTATATGCATTGTTGGCAACGGGTATGCCGATGCTCATTGAAAAATTGCGCTTGCGTGAGTATGCCGTGCTCCCGAAAAAGCGTGGTAGACGAAAAAAGACAGAGAATACCGCCGAAGAAAATTCGACGGAAATGAAGGAGTAAAGAATATGAAAATTGCAGTTGCATGCGACCATGGTGGGCTCAATTTGAAAAAAGCGGTGATTTCCTACGTGGAAAAGCTCGGGCACGAAGTGCAAGATTTCGGTACGTACACGAGTGACTCTTGCGATTATCCCGATTTTGCGTTAAAGGCGGCGGAAGCGGTAGCAAGTGGGGAATGTGCGCGCGGGATTGTGGTTTGTTCGTCGGGGATCGGTGTATCGATCGTTGCGAACAAGGTGCCGGGCGTGCGCTGTGCGCATTGTCACGACGTATACTGCGCGAAATACACCCGCTATCATAACGATGCAAATATGATCGCATTTGGGGAAAAGGTTGTGGGCGTTGGCTTGATGGAAGAGATGGTAAACGCCTTTTTGACCTGCGAATACGAGGGCGGCGAACGCCACGATAGACGTATCGCAAAAATCAAAGCGATTGAAGAAAAATATTGTAAATAAACTCTAAAAGGGGAATACCTATGGCACACGAATTTTACCAAAATCCAAAATTTCATCACGTAAAACATCCGCTTATCGAGCATAAGCTTGCAATTTTGCGTGACATCAACACGACGACGAAGCAGTTTGCGGAGCTTGCGGAAGAAATTGCGATGCTGCTCACTTACGAAGCGACGAAAGACCTTCCTTTGGAAGAAGTGCTTGTAGATACGCCGCTTGAAAAGGCGAAATGCTACGCAGTATCGGGCAAGGCGGTGGGGATTATTCCCATTTTGCGCGCAGGCTTGGGTATGGTTTCGGGGGTACAAAAACTCATCCCCAACGCAAAAGTCGGGCATATCGGCTTGTATCGTGACCATGAAACCTGTCAGCCCATCGAATACTATTGCAAACTTCCTGCTGATGCGGAACAACGCATTTTGATTGTCGTGGATCCGATGCTCGCAACGGGCGGCAGCGCATCCGACGCAATTTCTATGCTTAAAAAGCGTGGCGTGACGAAGATTAAGCTTTGCTGCTTGGTCAGCGCACCCGAAGGCGTACGCCGTATTTTGAAGGATCATCCCGACGTGGATTTGTACGTAGCGGCGGTAGATAGAGAACTCAACGAGCATTGTTATATCTTGCCCGGGCTCGGTGACGCAGGGGATAGACTTTTCGGCACGAAATAAGGAATCGTAAAAAATGAAAGAACTTTGGAAACAAGTAAAATCCGCCGTTTGGGATTTTGCGGACGGCTACGGAAAAATTATTGCCGTTGCACTCGTGGTGTTGAGCGTGGGCGTTTTGGCGATTTCGATTATCAAGAAAATCGTTAAAAAGACGTCGACGAAAAGCCGCAAGATTGACAACTCCGCAGCATCCTTTATCACGGCGATTGTATCGCTCATTGCGTACACGGTGCTGTTTATTATCTTTATTGCGGCGCTCGGGTTCTCGACGGAAGGCATTATCGCGGGGCTTTCGTCCGTAATGCTTGCCGTTGCGCTCGGCTTGCAAAGCACGCTCGCATCCTTGGCAAACGGCATTTTGTTGATTTTCACCAAGCCCTTCAAGGCAGGGGATTTCGTTGATATCGGCGGTACGTCGGGTACGGTCAAGGAAATCAAGCTCTTTAGCGTAAAGCTTGTCACAACGGATAATTTGACAGTAATTATTCCGAATAATACGGTGTTCGGTTCGACGATTATCAATTATAGCAAGCACCCGATTCGTAGATTGGATTTGGTGCTTTCCGTGTCCTATGATTCGGACGTGGAAAAGGTGAAAAAGGTCGTGCTGGACTACGTAGAAAAGGACGAACGCATTGCCAAAGATCCCGCGCCCTTCTTCCGTTTGACGGAGTACGGCGCAAGCTCACTTGATTTCACTCTTCGCATTTGGGCGAAAGTGGGAGATTTTTGGAGCGTGAAATTCGATTTGCTCGAAGGCTTTATCACACTCTTCCGTGAAAACGGTATCGAAGTGCCCTACGACACGCTTGACGTGCACGTGGTAAAATCGGATAAGGGGGTGTAAGCGTATGTTGTATGGATTGTTGATTTCGTCGGCGGCGGCGAAGATGATTTTGCATTACGGCGTATGCCTTGCCCTTATTCTTGCTGCGCTGTTGGCGCTTGGTTTTAGCAAACGCAGAACGAAAAAAGAGGTTCGTTTTGACTTTGTCAAAAAGCAAATCGAAAAATCGAAAACGTGTGCGGAAAAACTGCTTGCAACAAAGCATAAAGTGCCGATTTTGGGCTCGACAAAGCTGCTCAAACTCGCAGCGAGCGTAGAAGAATCGACGTGGTACGCCCTGCAAGTGGTGGAAATCAAGAAAGAAATGCTTTTTGAGGGCGTGGCGAACAGTTTGGATTTGCTTGCGACCAAGCTTGTCAACACAGCGTCGGAGGGGTACGTTTCCTTGCAAGACTTTGAAGAAAACGTGACGGAAGCGATTCAAACGCTTGATGGCGCGATTGAGAAGGTAAACGCAATTATTGGAAGATAAACGAAAGGAAAAGAAAAATGAAACGAATCATAGCGATAGGCGGTGGGGAGCTCCGCGAGAGAACGACTCTCAAAATCGACGAATATCTCGCAACGCTTGCGAAAGAGCACGCAGGGGAAAATAGAGCAAACGCGCTGTTTATCCCTACTGCCAGCCATGATTTTATGCCCTATTATAATACTTTCCATAAGGTATATACGGGGATTTTCAATATCAAAACGGACGTGGCGCTCACCGTGTTTAAGGACGTGGATAGAGAAAAATTGCAAGCCAAGTTTGAGAAGGCGGACTTAATCTACGTTGGCGGTGGCGACACCGTGTTTATGATCGAGCATTGGAAGAAAACGGGAGTATTGGAGCTGCTCAAAGCGGCATACGAACGAGGCGTGATTATCGCAGGGCTTTCGGCAGGGGCGATATGTTGGTTTACGGATATGTACACCGATTCGGAAGCGGCGCTTGGCGAAGGGGAGAAGTATGCAATGTTTCAAGGCTTGGGCTGGCTTGATGGGAAAATTTCCCCGCATTACGGCTCGAGAATGCTTGACTTTGACGAAATTGTATGCTATAATTTCGACTGTGCTTACGGAATTGAAGACAATGCGGCTCTCATTATCGAGGACGGAGAAATTGTTGGAAGCGTATCGAGTGGCGGAAAAGCCTGGAAGATAGAGCGCAAGGACGGAGCAATACAAAAGACGGAAATCGTATAAAAGCGATTTTCGAAGAATATGCGGACGTGGCGAAATTGGCAGACGCGCAGGTTTCAGGTTCCTGTGGGTAACACCGTGTGGGTTCAAATCCCTTCGTCCGCACCATGGTAGGTATACAGACCTGTGCTTAATAAAAAGCACAGGTCTGTAAGATTTTTTAGACAAAATTAAAGAAATATGTTAGAATCATAGCCGTGATTGTGTTTACAATGATTGCTATGATTTTTATTTTGGAGGAACAAATGAAAAAGAAAGTTGCGGCATATTGCCGCGTAAGCACAAAAGAAGACATTCAACAGCATAGTTTAGAAGCGCAAAAGAAATATTATCAAAGAATCATAGAGCAAAACCCGAATTATGAGTTTGTAGGGGTATATGCAGATACTTCAAGTGGTTTACGTAAGAAAAATCGCGTACAGTTTGAGAAATTGTTGCGCGATTGCAAGAGAGGAAAGATTAATATCATTTTTACAAAATCTATCAGCCGTTTTGCAAGAAACACATTGGATTTTTTAAAGGTGATAAGGGAGCTAAAATATATAGGAGTCGATATATTTTTTCAAAATGAGTATATTTGGCTACAAAGTCAAAGGAGTGAACGAGATATGGCAATTCATGCAGCATTAGCGCAAGAGGAAAGCGTAGCAAAAAGTAGAAGTATTAGATGGGGGTTAGCCCATAGCTTTGCAAGCGGGACGTCCGGCTTAGCAAATCGAGTTTGTTATGGATATACAAATGACAGTCAAGGGAATCTTATTATTGACAAAGAAAAGGCAGAGAAGGTAAAGCTGATTTTTGCTTTATATTTAAGTGGATATAGTTTATCGAAAATTGCAAAAGAATTGAAAGCGAAAGGCATTTTATCGCCTACGGGTAAAGAAACTTGGACAAGTATGACAATTGATAAGATATTGACAAACGAAAAGTACGTTGGAAACGTTATTTTACAAAAAACTTATATTCCTGACGTATTGAAACAAAAACAGAAAAAGAATGAAGGTGAGATTGCTCGGTATTTATATGAAAATAATCACGTTGGGATTATTGATCAAGAGCTGTTTGAGGCTGTGCAAGAAGAAAGAAATAGGCGAACGAATGTGGAGTTAAACGGAAAGGGGAAAACTGTAAGAAAGAATACAAGATTTTCAAGTAATGATTCGCTTTCGGAAAAAATTCAATGTGGGGAGTGTGGGCGTAATTTTAGAAGGATTACGACGCACTCTGGGGAGATTGTTTGGCGTTGTGCAGGTCGTGTTGAGAAAAATGGAACGTGTAAAGTTCGAACGGTGAAGCAAAGCGAGATTGATGATGAATTGCGGGAATATTTTGGAAAAGAATTGCCTCATCAAGAAATCTGTCAATCCGTAAAAAGAATCTCGATTGCGGATAATGTTATAATTGTTGAGTAAATTTTATTTTATTGTAAAAAAGGTGACAGTAGTCTCTTGACAAAAGGCCGTCCGATGATATAATTAAAAAATTATAAACATTATATCTAATTTGGAAGTTTATTGAAAATTTTTACAGTTTCGACAAAATATTTCTAACGAATTGAAAGTTAAACATTTAAATTCAATATCTACTCGCAAAAAATATTGACAAATAATAATTTTGCGAGTATAATAAAGTAGACAAAGTACTATAGAGGGTTTTATGTATATCAAAAGGCAAAAATATTTGGATAAATTAATAAG